>JALSIO010000805.1 GCA_026989995.1 Myxococcales bacterium | reverse complement strand
GGCCCCCTGCGCCTCCACACAGACCGTGACCGTCGTCATTCCGAGGGTGATCGAGGCCGTCGAGGTGCGGCCGGGAGAGCCGAAGAGCGCGTAGTCGTTTCCGGTGATCGGGTCCCAGTCGCACACCGAGATCACCTGGGTCCCCGTCGCCGCCACCGGAATGGTGCCGTTGATGGTGACGCTCGAGTTGCTCGAGAGCCCACACACGTAGTTGGCGCAGGGCCCGAGGCCCCGGCCGAAGAGCCCGTCGCGCACCTGGCCGCAGGCGGGGCAGCCCGGCCCCTGGTCCACCAGCGAGTCGAGGATCTGGTAGAGATCCGGGTTCATCTGCTGGACCCGCTCGAGGCCGACCTTGAGGGCCTGCACCCGGGTCAGCTTCTCGTTGGTGCCGGCTCCCACCACCGTCTCGTCGAGGAGACCGAGCGCGAGGTAGTCGTCGTCGGTGCTCCCGCTGGACGTGCACCCCGAGGTGTCGAGCGCGGCGTTGACCACCGCGAGCGCCTTGTCGTTGACGAACTTCTGGCAGAGCTCCGCCGACTTGTCGAGCGCTTCCTGCCCCTTCCCCTTCTCGCCGATCAGGAAGAGGTTCCGCTTCTCGTAGTCCGTGACGCACTTGCCGACGAACTTCTCGACGAAGTTCGAGATCTTGGAGCCCTTGGCCAGGCCCGACTGGCACTTGAAGGCCTGGCTGCCGGTCACCACCGCCCCGGCGGGTGCCGCGAGGAGCCCCAACCCCGCCACGACCGCCGCACCGAGCCGCAGGACCCGTTCCAACCCGTGGATCTGACTTGTCATGCTTGCCTCCCTGCCCGAACCGGAAGGGCCGGGGGGGAGGCGCCGCCGCGAATCGAATGGGAAGGGGGGCGCGCAGCCAGGACCGCGGGGGCGGCAGCTCTGCCGGCGGCGCCTCGCCGTACCGCCGGCCGGGACGTTGCGCCCCCTTCTCGAAGCAATCGCCGTGCCTTCCGGCACCGAGCAGTGAAAGGACGGGCCTTCGGGGAATTCAACGGCCGCCGGGGCAGTTGCCGGACTTCGGGACCTTTTCACCCCAGCATGAACCGATGCCGGGTATTCCCCGATGTTCCCAAAGTGTGTAATCCGTCGATCGGCTGCGGGGCCCGGATGGTCCGAGGTCCGCGTGGATCCCGCCGCCGACGGGCCGCGCCGGGTGGCCCCGAACCCCGAGCCCGCCGGCGGGCGCCGGGACCGGTCGGCCCGGGCCTCAGGACCGCCGCATGCAGAGCGCGGCGGCGAGCGAGAGGGCGGAGAGGCCGGCCCCGGTGAGGAAGGCGCGCGCGAAGGCCTCCGGCGTACCCGCCCCCCCGTAGACCAGCGAGAGCAGCGTGATCCCCAGGGCCGCGCCCACCTGGCCGGTGAGCCGGTTCGCCGCCGAGGCGATGCCGAGCTCCGTCTCCGGGACCGCGCCGGCGATGGCCGACGAAAGAGAGGGAAGCCCGAGCCCGTGGCCCATGCCCTGGAAGACGAGCCCCGCCCCCACGAGGAGGAGGTCCTCGCGCAGGGCCCCTGCGGCCAGCACGCCGAGCGCCGCGGTCATCACGGCGCAGCCCACCACCGCGGCGCCCCGCTCGCCGATCCGCGCGCCGAGCCAGCCGCCGGCCGGTGAGGACACCGTGAGCGTGAGCGTCCGCAGCAGCATGATCCCCGAGGCCACCGAGATGGAGAAGCCGAAGGGGCCGAGGAGCACCAACGGCGCGATCACGAAGGCTCCCATGTAGGCGGCCCCCATGAAGGCGTTCGACAGGATGGGCGCGGTGAATCCGCGATCACGGAAGAAGTCGAGGGAGAGGAGGGGATCCGGAGCACGGCGCTCGGTCTGCACGAAGGCGAGCATCCCGGCCACGCCCACGGCCGTGCCGAGGAGCACCGGTCGAGCCAGGAGCCCCACCTCGCGCACGCGACCGAGGGCGAACATGAAGCCGCCCACGCCGACGGCGAGGGTGAGCGCGCCGAGCAGATCGAAACGGACCCGCTGGCGCCGGGTCTCGCGCAGCACCAGGACGGCGAGCCCGAGCGCCGCCATGGACAGCACGGCCTGGAGCACGAAGACCACGCGCCAGCCCAGCCAGTCCACCAGCGGCCCTCCGGCGATGAGCCCCAGCGCCGGTGCCGCGGCGCCGGTCATGGACCACCACCCCATGGCCCGCACCCGGTCCTCCCGGGCATAGACGCTGAAGATCAGCGCCATGGAGGTGGGCTGGGTGGCCCCTCCCACCACCGCGGCCAGCGTCCGGAGCCCGATCAGCGAGACCGGATCCCAGGCCAGCGCCGTCACCAGGGCGGTGCCGGTGGCGGCGCCGAAGCCCAGCAGGAAGACCCGGCGGTGGCCGTAGAGGTCGCCGAGCTTCCCGAGCAGCGGGAGCGCCACCGCCGAGAGGAGCATGGGCGCCGAGATCACCCACGCGATGGTGGTCTCCGAGACGCCGAACTCCCGGGCGATGGAGCCCAGGGAGACGGTGAGGATGGTGATGGGAAAGGTGGTGGCGAACATTCCGGCGAGCGCCGCAGAAGAACCCAGGTCGGATAGCTCCCCCGCCGCTCGAGCGCCGCGATGACCCGCCCCCGGAGCGCACCGGGGACCTCGTCTTCGGGGAGCGGTGCGGGCTCCGGCCCGTCGGGCCGGGAGCCCCGCTCGCCCCGGGACCTCCGCCGGGCCGGCGCCCCGGCGCACGCCTCCTCGCCGTCGCCGGCCGGCGTCGCCGCCCGGCTGGAGCTCGGGGGCGTCACGGGAGGAGCCGCCGGAGGATCGCGTCCCGTGCCGCCTCGGGGTCGACGTCCGTCGCCACCCGCATCCGGGGTCCGAGAGGAGACTCGAGGGTCCGCAGGACACCCTCCGCCACCGTCGGCAGCACACCGATCTCCTCGAAGCGCAGCCCCGCGGGCTCCACCAGGGCGACCACGGTGAGCGGGTCGTGCAGGAAGGCCGCGTTGTCCGGCGCGAGCTCGCCCCCGAGATCGGTGAAGATGCGGCGCTGCTGCGGCGTCCAGCGGCGGATCCGCTCGGCCAGGTGCCGCCCGAGCGGAACCGCGGCGGCCAGGGCCTCCACCTCCGCCTCCCGCATCCAGACGCGGAGGGTCACGTCCGCGGTCACGAGCGTGGTGTCGAAGCCGGCCCCGAGCACCGCCACCGTGGCCTCCGGGTCCGCGCAGAGGTTGTAGTCGATCCCCGGCCGCATCGACGCCGACCCGATGCGCACATCCCGGATGTGCCCCCCCATCACCGTGAGCCGCGCCACGCGGCGCGGGAGCTCGGGATCGAGGGCGAGCGCCCGGGCCAGGTTGGTGAGCGGACCGATGGCGACGAGCTCGAGGCCCGGGCGCTCCGCCGCGAGCCGCGCGATCGCCTCGGGGGCCGGCTCCGAGCTCGGAAGGTCGGAAACCGGCTCGTCCGGCCCGGCGAGGCGGATGGGGCCGAAACGCTCGGGTCGCAGGAGCGCCCGGGCCTCGCCGGCATGGACCGGGATCTCGCCTCGGCCGGCGAGCCGGAGGAGCTCACGGGCCATGGCCGCACCCCGCGCCGGATCCGAGCCGAGGGTGGTCACCGCCGCGACCTCGAGCTCCGGGTGGAGCAGGGCGAGGGCGAGGGCGAGGTGGTCGTCGACGTCGGATCCGATGTCGGTGTCGAGCAGGAGCGTCCGCACCGGTCTCCCGAAGGCCGCCGGGGCCCTGGCCTCCGGCGCCTAGCTGGAGCCCTCCTCCGGGGGCGCCACCACGAAGAGCAGGGCGCCGGTCTCCACCGTCTCGCCCTCGCGCACGGAAAGCTCGGCGATGCGGCCGGAGATCGGCGCAAAGATCTCGTTTTCCATCTTCATGGCCTCGAGGACGACCACACCCTGGCCCTCCTCGACCTCGTCGCCCACGGAGCAGTGGACCTTCACCACCTTGCCGGGCATCTCGGCCTCCACCGCCTGGGGACCGCTGGCCGTGGCCTTCGCCTGCTGGGTGAGCAGCAGGCTCCGCTCGTCCACCGCCTCGAGGTGGAAGAGCCGGCCCCGGATGAGGATGTCGAAGCCGTGGGCACCCTGCTCATCCACCACCGCCTCGAACTGCCGCCCCTCCTCGATCACCGAATAGATGGTCCGGCCGCTCTTGGCGACGTTCATCTCCACGGTCCGCCCCTCGAGGGTGAGCCGATAGACTCCCTCCGAGACCTCCTGGAGCTCGACCCGGTGGGTCTCCTTCGTCTTCCTGTCGCTGACCTGGTAGATCAACGCAGCCCCCCGCCGAGCTGCCGCCGGAGGCCGAAGGCCCGCCACGGGCTCTGCCCCGAGCCGTGCACCACGGAGCCGGCGCGGCGCGCGCGCTCCTTGTCCCGCCGCCAGGCGGCGACCGCCGCGAGCATCAGCGCCACCCGGTGCTCCTGCCCGCCGTCCGCGGTCCGAAGCACGCCGCCGCCCATGTGCTCATCGATGAAACCGGTGTCGTAGCGGCCCTCGAGGAAGATCGGGTGGTGGAGCACCTGCTCGTGGAAGGGAATGGAGGTCTTGATCCCCTTGACCACGAACTCCCGCAGCGCGCGCCGCATGCGCTCGACCGACTCCGAGCGGGTGCGGCCCCAGGTGATCAGCTTGGCCACCATCGGGTCGTAGTGCGGCGTGACCCGCGCCCCCTGGTAGACTCCGCTGTCCACCCGCACGCCGATCCCGCCCGGGGGACGGTAGACCACGATCTCGCCCGGAGAGGGGAGGAACTTGTTCTCGGGATCCTCGGCGTAGATCCGCGCCTCGATGGCGTGGCCGCTGATGGAGACGTCCTCCTGGTCGATGCCGAGCTCCTCACCGGCCGCCACCCGGATCATGGCCTTCACGATGTCCACGCCGGTGATGGCCTCGGTGATCGCGTGCTCCACCTGCACCCGGGTGTTCATCTCGAGGAAGTAGAAGTTCCCCTCGGCATCGAGGAGGAACTCGCAGGTCCCGGCTCCCCGGTAGTGCACCGCCTTGGCCGCGGCGACTGCAGCGCGCCCCATCTCCGCGCGAAGCTCCGGGGTGATCCCATTGCCCGGGGCCTCCTCGATCACCTTCTGGTGGCGGCGCTGGATGGAGCATTCCCGCTCGAAGAGGTGGATGCAGTTGCCGAAGCCGTCGGCGAGGACCTGGATCTCGATGTGCCGCGGCTGCTCGACGAACTTCTCGATGTAGAGCGAGTCGTCCCCGAAGGAGGCCTTCGCCTCGGACCGCGCCCGCTTGAGCCCCTGCTCGATCTCCTCCGGCCGGCGCACCAGCCGCATGCCCTTGCCGCCACCTCCCGCGCTGGCCTTGATCATGACCGGAAGGCCGATCTTCTCGATCCAGGCCCGGGCCTCGGCGTCCGAGAGCCGCTCGGTGGTCCCCGGCACGATGGGCACCCCCGCGGCCTCCATGGTCTGACGGGCCGTGACCTTGTCGCCCATCTTGCGCATCACGTCGCCCGCGGGCCCGATGAAGACCACCCCCTCGCGCTCGCAGAGGTCGGCGAAGTCGCCGTTCTCCGCCAGGAATCCGTAGCCCGGGTGGATGGCTTCGGCGCCGGCCCGCTTCGCGATCTCGACGATCCGCTCCATCCGCAGGTAGGACTCGGCCGCCGGCGGCGGGCCACAGGGGTAGGCCTCGTCCGCGTAGCGCACGTGGAGCGCGTCGCGGTCCACGTCGGAGTAGATGGCCACCGCCTCGATGCCCATCTCGTGGCACGCGCGGATCACCCGCACCGCGATCTCGCCCCGGTTGGCGATGAGGATCTTCTTGAACATGTCCCGTCCTAGAGCGCGATGTTGCCGTGCTTCTTGGGAGGAAGCTCGTCGCGCTTGGTGCGCAGCATCTCGAGCGCCTGGATGATGCGCGGCCTCGTCTCCTCGGGCTTGATGACCTCGTCGATGTAGCCGAGCTCCGCCGCCTTGTAGGGATTGGCGAAGGTCGCCCGGTACTCCGACACGAGCTCCTCGCGCCGGGCGTCCGGCTCCGGCGCGCCCTCGAGCTCCTTGCGAAAGACGATGTTGACCGCTCCCTCCGGACCCATCACGGCGATCTCGGCCGTCGGGTAGGCGAGATTGACATCGGCCCGGCTGTGCTTCGAGTTCATCACCACGTAGGCACCCCCGTAGGCCTTTCTCGTGATGACGGTGATCTTCGGCACCGTGGCCTCACAGAAGGCGTAGAGGAGCTTGGACCCGTGGGAGATGATGCCGCCGTATTCCTGGGCCGTCCCGGGGAGGAAGCCCGGGACGTCGACGAAGGTGACGAGCGGGATGTTGAAGGCGTCGCAGAAGCGCACGAAGCGCGCCGCCTTGCGGGAGGAGTCGATGTCGAGACAGCCCGCCTGCACGGCCGGCTGGTTCGCCACGATGCCCACCGAGTGACCGCCGAAGCGCGCGAAACCCACCACGATGTTCCGCGCCCAGGAGGCGTGGACCTCGAAGAAGTGGCCGTCGTCCGCCACGAGGCCGATCAGCTCCCGGATGTCGTAGGGCTTGTTCGGGTTGTCGGGCACCAGCGTCCGAAGCCGCGCCTCCATCCGGTCCGGCGGATCGTCGGTGGGGACGAAGGGCGGATCCTCGAGGTTGTTCTGGGGGATGAAGGAGAGGAGGTTCCGGATCACCCGGATGCACTCCTCCTCGGAATTGACGGCGAAGTGGCAGACGCCGCTCTTCGCCGCGTGGGTGGCCGCGCCGCCGAGCTCCTCCGGCGTCACCTCCTCGTGGGTCACCGTCTTGATCACGTCGGGCCCGGTGATGAACATGTAGCTCGTGTTCTTCACCATGATGATGAAGTCGGTCATCGCCGGGGAGTAGACGGCACCGCCGGCACAGGGACCCATGATCGCGGAGATCTGGGGGATGACCCCGGAGGCATGGACATTGCGCACGAAGACGTCGCCGTAGCCGCCGAGCGAGACGACCCCCTCCTGGATCCGCGCCCCCGCACCGTCGTTCAAGCCGATCACCGGGGCACCGGTCCGGGCGGCGAGGTCCATGATCTTGCAGATCTTCTCGGCGAAGGCGCCCGATAGGCTTCCGCCGAAGACCGTGAAGTCCTGGGCGAAGACGAAGACGTGCCGGCCGTCGATCTTGCCGTAGCCGGTCACCACCCCGTCACCCGGGATCTTCTGCTTCTCCATCCCGAAGTCCGTGCAGCGGTGGGTCTTGAAGCGATCCGTCTCCACGAAGGTGCCGGGGTCGAGGAGGAGGTCGATGCGCTCCCGGGCGGTGAGCTTCCCGGCCTCGTGCTGCCGCTCGATCCGGGCCAGGCCTCCCCCCTGCAGCGCGCGCGCCGTCCGCTCCTCGAGATCCTTGATCTTCTCTTCGATGGACATCGAGCTCGCCCTCTCCGGTCGGGGTCCGGCGGGCCGGCCATCCGGTCGGCTCCTGCGAGCGGGGATCCGCAGCGGAGGTCCGGTCCGGGGATGGGGCGCGCGGAAGGCGCGCCGCCCGCGGGGACGCGATCGCGCCGGATGTTACCAGATCGACCGCAGCCCCGCCGAAGGCCCAACCCCCCGGAACGGAACCGGTTTTCTGTCTCCGTCGCCCGCGGCTCGAAGGCCGGCGGGGCGGGCCGGGGGGCTTCGGCGGCGGGGTCCGGGGGGCCACAGGGCTCGGTCCGGGGCGATGCGGAACGCGTCCGGTCCCGGCGGTGGAAGGCGATTCCCGCCCTGCTCCGGGGGCCGCGGGCCTCAGCCCCGGAGGAGCTCCCGCGCGATCACCACGCGCTGGACCTGGTTGGTGCCCTCGTAGATCTGCATCAGCTTGGCATCGCGCATCAGCTTTTCGACCGGGTACTCGCGGGTGTAGCCATTGCCGCCGTGGATCTGCACCGCATCG
>JALSIO010000804.1 GCA_026989995.1 Myxococcales bacterium | reverse complement strand
GCAGGAGTCCGGGCCGGGCACGTATCCCGGGGGAGCCGGCGGGGTCCGCTGCAGCCATGCCCCGGCCTCCTCGTCCCACTCGGCCTCGTAGCGAACGATCACCCCACGAGGTCCGTCGAGGATCCGGGGAGCCCCGTAGCGGATGTACGGGGCTGCGAAGGTCCGGTAGACGTCGGCGCCCGAAATCCCTTCGATCTCGACCTCGAAGCCGCAGGTGTCGTCACCGGTGTCGTTGACCACGTCGAAGTTGGCGAGGGGGCCGTACAGGCTCGAAGCAGCTGCGACCGGCGAGAGCAGCGCCAGCAGCGCGAAAGCGAGCAGGGCGCGTGCGAGCCCGCCCGAACCCTTCGAGGGTCGCGGGCGGCGGGTGGGGCAGGTGGCGACGGGAAGGGGCACGAGATCCTCCATCGAGCTCGGCCCCGGCCTCTCCGACCGGGGCGGTGTTCGAGCCCTCGGGCGGCCCCCGGTCCGACGGGCGCGCCGACTTCCTCGCCGCACCTGCGAACCGGCTCCGCCGCCGGGAATCATGCCCCTCGGCCCGGATCCCTGGGAAGCGGGAATTCCCGGTCAACCTGCCGGCCGTGCCGGGGAAGCCCCGGCACCGCCGCCGGGGCCTGCGGCCGACCGGCCGGCCCGAATCCGTGCTCAGCCCTCGTCGGAAGGAGTGCGATCCGCGGAAAGGATGCCGAGCTCGACGGCCAGCCGGGTCAGCTCGGCCCGACTGCCGAGCCCGAGCTTCTGCATGAGCCGAGCCCGGTAGGATTCGACGGTCTTGACGCTGAGCCCGAGATCCTCCGCCACTTCGCGGTTGGTGTGGCCGGCAGCAACTGCGACCATGACCTGGCGTTCCCGCCGGCTGAGAGAAGCCAGCGGCCCGGGCTCCTCGGGCTCCGCCCTCGGCGGAGGGTAGACGTCCCGTCCACCATCCCGAACCTCGACGAAGAAGCCCCCGCGATGGACGGCCCGGACCGCCGCGAGGAGGCTCTCGTCGGCCGCCGCCTTGGCCAGGTAGCCCGAGGCGCCCGCCGCCAGGGCGGTCTGCACGTAGCTTCGGTCGTCGTGCATGCTTAGGACGAGGATGCGCGTGCCCGGGGCCCGACGGCGGAGCTCCGCGATCGCCGCGATCCCACTTCCACCCGGCATCGAGAGGTCCAGGACGAGGATGTCTGGCCGTGCCTCCTCCACGACGCGAATCGCTTCGGCGGCGGTCCCGGCTTCGCCCACCACCTCGATTCCGGGACGGGACGACAGCAGCAGACGAAGCCCGCTTCGCAGGATCGCGTGGTCGTCCGCCAATGCGACACGGATCCGGCCCGACATGCTCAGGCCCGTGCCGGCACGCGGACGAGCAGTTGCGTACCGGAACCCGGCGTCGATCGCAGGCGGAACCGCCCGCCCAGGACGAAGGCCCGGTCGCGGATCCCCTCAAGACCGAGGCCCGTCGACCCGTGCGGTCCCGATCGGATCCGTGCCGGATCGAAGCCCCTTCCGTCGTCCTCCACGACGAGGGTGAGCCAACCGCGCTCGGCCTCGAGGCGCACCCGCGCGGAGCGAGCGCCTGCGTGACGCAGGACATTGGTGAGCGCTTCCTGGGCGATCCGGAACAGGGCGTTCTCCGCGATCGAATCGCCTCGCGGCGGCGCCTTCTCCGGTGGCTCGAAGCGGATCTCGAGGCCATGGGTGCTCCGAAGGTCGTCGCAGAGTTGCCCGAGCGCGGCGGCGAGACCCAGCTCTTCCACGAGAGCAGGGCGCAGGCCGCGGGCGAGGCGCCGAACCTCCCGGTGCGCCTCCGCCACCATCTCCCGGAGGACCCGCGCCCGCTGGCCGTCCGCGACGGTTCTCCCCTCGTCTGCCGCGTTCCGAAGCGCCACGGCGATGGCGGTGAGCTGCTGCCCGAGGCTGTCGTGGAGCTCGCGGGCGATCCGGGCGCGCTCGGCCTCCTGGGAGGCGGCCAGCCGGCGCAGGAGCCTGCTTCGCTCCTCGATCGCCCGCTGCATCGGCCGGCCCACCAGGATCCAGAGAGCCGGCGCCACGATGGCCGTCAGCAGGCCCGCGTCGACGAGGCTCTGCCGCGCCGGCGTCTGCCACCCCGACGGAAGCCGCGGAAGCAGCAGCATGATGAGCCCTTCCACCGAAAACACGAGCAGGAGGACGAGCGCGAAGACGCGCAGGGGCGAGGGCGCCTGCTCGATGAAGCCGGGGGCGGGCCGCGTCATGGCACAGAGTATTCCACCGGTCCCGCGCGGTGGACGGGGGTCGCCGATCCCGTTCAGCGGAGGTTCATGGTGTGGTCAGCCGCGAGAGGCTCGAGCCTGCTCGGATCCCGCGGCCGGCGCGGGCCTTCCGGCGGTCGGCGGCACCTGCGAGGCAGTCTTCCCGGTGGCGAGGACCCGCTCGCCCCGTGGCATGCACCCCCACGGGGGCGAGACCCTCCCCGGAGCCGCCGGGGCGGCGTGGGGGCCCGAGCACGGGCGACCACGAGATCGCGACGGAAGTGCCCCCCCGGGAAGCCACCTGCCAACCTTTGTCCTTCCCTCTTTTCTCCCTTCCCGCACCCTCGGCCGCGACCCGCACCCCCGGGGGCCCCGGTTTACGGGACCGGATTGGTCCGATATATTGCCGCGCGTCACCCGCGAGGCACCGGGAGGGGCCGCGTGCTCCGGCTCAGCAAGCTCACCGACTACGGCATCGTGCTCCTGGCGCATCTGGCCGCCCAGGACGACCGCCGTTCCCGGAACGCCCGCGAGATGGCCGAGGCCGCACACCTCCCGCTGCCGGTGGTGAGCAAGCTCCTGAAGCGCCTGGCACGGGAGGGGTTGCTCGTCTCCCAGCGAGGGGCGCGCGGCGGCTACAGCCTGGCCCGGGCACCCGAGGAGCTCACCGTCGCCGAGGCCATCGGAGCCCTCGAGGGCCCCATCGCCCTCACCGAGTGTGGCACCGCCGACGGCCGCTGCCCCCAGGAGGCGACCTGCCACGTCCGCGACCCGTGGCAGCAGATCAACCAGGTCCTGCGTGAGGCCCTCGAGGGCCTCACGCTTCGGGATCTCGTGCGCAGCCGCGATGCGCGCATCATTCCCCTTTCCGAGCTCGGCATCCGCAAGGATGCCGAGCCGGGCGAAGGAGCCGAGCATGTCCGACTCCGCTGAGTCCACCGCCCTCGAGGAGCTCGCCGGCCGCGAGTACGCCTACGGCTTCGTCACCGAGGTCGAGGAGGAGAAGATCCGGAAGGGCCTCGACGAGGACATCGTCCGGACCATCTCCGCCAAGAAGGGCGAACCCGCGTGGCTGCTCGACTGGCGGCTGCGCGCCTACCGGCGCTTCGTCCGGATGCTCGAGGAGAAGGGCGAGCCTCGCTGGGCAAAGGTCGAGTACCCGCCCATCGACTTCCAGGACATGTACTACTACGCGGCTCCGGTCCCCAGGAAGAAGCTGGGAAGCCTCGACGAGGTGGACCCGGAGCTCCTGCGGACCTACGAGAAGCTCGGAATCCCGCTCGAGGAACAGAAGCGCCTCGCCGGAGTGGCCGTCGATGCGGTCTTCGACAGCGTCTCGGTGGCGACCACCTACAAGGCGGAGCTCGAGAAGCGCGGCATCGTCTTCTGCCCCATGAGTGAGGCGGTGAAGAAGCACCCCGAGCTGGTCCGCAAGTGGCTCGGCACCGTGGTCCCCTACGGAGACAACCTCTTCGCCGCACTGAACTCCGCGGTGTTCAGCGACGGCTCGTTCGTCTACATCCCGCCTGGGGTGCGCTGCCCCATGGAGCTCTCCACCTACTTCCGGATCAATGCCGCCGAGACCGGGCAGTTCGAGCGGACGCTGATCGTCGCCGACCGGGGTTCGTACGTGAGCTACCTCGAGGGCTGCACGGCCCCCATGCGCGACGAGAACCAGCTCCACGCCGCGGTGGTCGAGCTCGTCGCCCTCGACGACGCGGAGATCAAGTATTCCACCGTCCAGAACTGGTACCCCGGCGATGCCGAGGGACGCGGCGGCATCTACAACTTCGTCACCAAGCGCGGCGCCTGCCGCGGTCGCCGCTCCAAGATCTCCTGGACCCAGGTGGAGACCGGCTCCGCAATCACCTGGAAGTACCCGAGCTGCATCCTCCAGGGCGACGAATCCGTGGGGGAGTTCTACTCGGTGGCGCTCACCGCCAACCGCCAGCAGGCGGACACCGGCACCAAGATGATCCACCTCGGTCGCCGGACGAAGAGCACGATCATCTCCAAGGGGATTTCCGCGGGTCGGGCCAGCAACACCTACCGCGGTCTGGTCCGGATGCAGCCGGGGGCGGAGGGGGCCCGCAACTACTCCCAGTGCGACTCCCTGCTGATCGGGGACCGCTGCGGTGCCCATACCTTCCCCTACCTCGAAGTCGCCAACCCGAGCGCCGTCGTCGAACACGAGGCCACCACCTCGAAGATCGGCGAGGACCAGCTCTTCTACTGCCGCCAGCGGGGCCTTTCCGAGGAGGACGCCGTCTCCATGATCGTCAACGGATTCTGCCGCGAGGTGCTCCGGGAGCTCCCCATGGAGTTCGCCGTCGAGGCCCAGAAGCTCCTCGGCGTGAGCCTCGAGGGGAGCGTGGGATGAGCGAGCCCCTGCTCGAGGTCCGCGGCCTCCACGCCCGCGTCGAAGAGGCGGAGATCCTCCACGGTGTGGACCTCGTGGTCCGCGCGGGGGAGGTCCACGCCATCATGGGCCCCAATGGATCGGGCAAGAGCACCCTCGCCAAGGTGATCGCCGGGCATCCCGAGATCGAGGTGACCCGGGGAACACTCCGCTACCGCGGCGAGGACCTGCTCGCCCTCGCCCCCGAGGAGCGCGCGGCCCGGGGGATCTTCCTCGGCTTCCAGTATCCGGTCGAGATCCCCGGCGTCTCGAACCTCTACTTCCTCCGCTCGGCACTGAACGCCATCCGCCGCAGCCGGGGGGAGGCCGAGCTCGACGCCATGGACTTCCTCTCCTACGCACGGGAGCGGATGAAGCTCATCGACATGGACGAGGCCCTTCTCAACCGCGCAGTCAACGAGGGCTTCTCGGGCGGCGAGAAGAAGCGCAACGAGATCTTCCAGATGGCGGTCCTCGAGCCCACGCTCGCGATCCTCGACGAGATCGATTCGGGCCTCGACATCGACGCGCTGCGCACCGTGGCGGCAGGGATCGAGGCCCTGCGCTCCCCGGAGCGGTCCTTCCTGCTCGTCACGCACTACCAGCGCCTGCTCCAGTACGTGACCCCGGACCACGTGCACGTGCTCGCCGGCGGACGCGTCGTGCGCTCCGGCGACCGCAAGCTCGCCGAGCTCCTCGAGGAGCGGGGCTACGGCTGGATCGAGACCGAGGCGGGCGTGGCGGCGGGAGCCGCGGGATGAGCGCCCCGGCCCTCGATCTCACGGCAGCCGGCCCGGCCCCGCTCGCGCCCGGTCCCGATTGGCTCGCCCTCCGGCGCGAGGAGGCCCGCGATCGCTTCGCGCGCCGGGGATTGCCGGACGCCCGGGAGGAGGCCTGGCGCTACACGCGCCTGGCACCCGTGGCCCGCCGGCGATGGCGGCTGGTGGAGCCCGCCGAGGCCCCGCCGGTCGACCGGGCTGCGCTCGAGGCGGCCATCGCACCGGCGTGGGCCTGCAATCTCTTCGTCTTCGTCGACGGGCGGCTCGTGCCCGAGCTCGGCTCCCCCGAGCCGCGTACCGGCGCCCACCGGGTCGAAGAGCTCGAGGCGGCGTCCAGGGCCCTGCGGGAGGCGGCACGGCAGGAGCTCGGCCGGCACGTCGATCCGGGCGAGAATCCGCTCGTGGACCTGAATACCGCCCTCTTCCGCGGCGGTGCGCTCGTCCATCTCGCCGCGCAGGAACAGGCGCCGCAGCCGATCCATCTCGTGCACCTCGCGCAGCCCGCCGGCGGGCGTGCCGCAGACGAGCCCTTCGCCTCCCAGCCGCGCACCCTGGTCCTCGCCGGTGCCGGGAGCCGTGTGATGCTGATCGAGGACCACGTGCGCCTCGAGCCCGGGCCCAACCTCACGAACGCCGTGACCGAGCTCGTGCTCGAGCCCGGCGCGCAGGTGGACCTCGTCCGCATCCTCCGCGAGGGCGAACAGGCCCACCACCTCTCCGCCGTGGGCGCCACCGTCGCCCGGGATGCCCGCCTGCGCATCCACTCGATCGTGGTGGGCGGTGCCTTCACCCGTGCCGACACCCGGGTCCTCCTCGCCGAGCCCGGCGCGAGCTGCGAGCTTTTCGGTGCCGGTGCGGCTCGGGGCGAGGAGCTTCTCGCCCAGCGCACGCGGGTCGAGCACGCGACCCCCCACGGATCCAGCCTCCAGATCTTCCGCTCGGTGGCCGCCGACCGGTCCCGGAGCGTCTTCGACGGCCTGGTCCGCGTGCACCCCGGGGCCCGGGGGACCTCCGCCGAGCAGCGAAGCGAGAACCTCCTGCTCTCCCCCGGTGCGGAGGTGGATGTGCGCCCCCAGCTCGAGATCGACAACGACGACGTGCGCTGCAGCCACGGCGCCACCATCGGACAGCTCGACCGGGAGGTCCTGTTCTACCTCCGCTCCCGCGGCCTTCCCGAGGGCGATGCCCGGCGTCTGCTCCTGCGGGCCTTTCTCGCCGGCGCGCTGCGCGCGCTGCCCGCCGAGGCGCTCCGCGAGCATCTGGCGGACGCCCTCGGCAGCCGCATCACGGGCGGGGGTCTGCCGTGAGCGCCGCGCACGGCCACGTGGCTGCTCCCCTCGACGTGGCGGCGGTGCGGTCCGAGTTCCCGATCCTCGGCCGCCCGATGCGGGGGCGGCGGCTGGCCTTCCTCGACAGTGCGGCGAGCGCACAGAAGCCCCGGCGCGTGATCGACGCGATCTCGGATGTCTACGAGAGTGGCTACGCGAACATCCACCGGGGGGTGTATGAGCTCTCCGAGCGGGCCACGGCCCGCTTCGAGGAGGTGCGGGAGACCGTGCGGCGCTTCCTCGGAGCGCCCTCCTCCCGAGGCGTGGTCTTCGTCCGCAACGCCACCGAAGCCATCAACCTCGTCGCCTGGTCCCTCGGGCGGATCCGGGTCGCTTCCGGAGACGAGATCCTCATCACCGGCCTCGAACACCATGCCAACATCGTGCCGTGGCAGATCCTCTGCGAGCGAACGGGGGCCCGCCTGCGCGTCGCTCCCATCGACGACGACGGCGCCCTCCGGCCCGAGGCGGTGGCCGCGCAGCTCGGCGAGCGCACCCGCATCGTGGCCGTGACGCAGGTGAGCAACGCCCTCGGCACCTTGGTTCCGGTGCGGGAGATCGTCGATCTCGCACACGCCGCCGGAGCCGCCGTGCTCGTCGATGGGGCCCAGGGAGCCCCGCGGCTCCCCGTGGACGTGCAGGACCTCGGCTGCGACTTCTACTGCTTCTCGGGCCACAAGACCTACGGCCCCGGCGTGGGTGTCCTCTGGGGTCGGGAGGAGCTCCTCGACGAGATGCCACCCTTCCTCGGCGGAGGCGAGATGATCGAGCGGGTCACCTTCGAGAAGAGCACCTTCCGCCGCGCGCCCCACCGCTTCGAAGCCGGTACCCCGGACATCGCCGGCGTGATCGGACTCGGCGTCGCCCTCGAGTGGCTGATGGAGCTCGGCATGGAACGCGTCGCGGCGCACGAGGACGAGATCCTCGAATACGCGATCGCCCGGCTCTCGGAGGTACCCGGCCTGCGCCTCGTGGGATCGCCCCCCATCCGCTGCGGCGTCGTCTCCTTCCTTCTCGATGGCGTCCACCCCCATGACGTCGGCACCATCCTCGACCGCGAGGGGGTGGCGGTGCGCGCAGGGCACCACTGTGCCCAGCCCGTCATGGACCGCATG
>JALSIO010000803.1 GCA_026989995.1 Myxococcales bacterium | reverse complement strand
CGCGCCCCGCGTGGAGCCGGCCGCTCCGCCACCCCCTGCGGCGGCGTCCGAGGAGCCCGGCGCGAGCGGCTCCGGAGCGGTGCGGGTTCCGCCGCCCGGAGGTGGGGTAGATCCGGCCGCGTCGGGGGCCCCGCTGGCCCCGGCTCCCGAGCCGGTGGCGCCCGGCGAGGCGGCACCCGGCAGCGTCGTCCCCGACGGGGGGACCGCTTCGTCCTCGCCCGCCGGGCCGAGCCCGGTTCCCGGTACCGCCGCGCCCGAGGCCGGGGCCGCCCCGTCCGCGTCCGTTCCCGCCGGCCCGAACCCGGCCCCGGGTGCCGGCGCCGCGCAGGCGGCGGCTGCCCCGTCCACGCCCGCACCGCCGGACCCGAGCCCGGCCCCCGCGCCGGGTTCGCGCCTGTCGGCGTCGGAGCTCGATGCCTGGCTCCGGGCGGCGAGCCCGGCGGACACGGCCGCGTGGGCGGTGGACGCCCTGCTCGAGCGCTGGGGGCTGCCGCCGGCGGCCCTCGGCTCGGCCAGTGTCCGCGAGGCCTTCCTGGCGCTCCGCTCGCGCGGCCTCTCGATCCTCCGGGTCCAGGGGGCGGATCTCGCCTTCCTGCGCGGGCTCGATCACGCCGCCATCGTGCCGGTGCAGCTCCCCGGCGCGGCGCCCCGCTACCTGACGTTGGCCGGCCTCGGGCGCCGGGAGGCGCGGATCGCCGGCCTCGCCCCGGGGAGGGAGGTTCGCATCAGCGAGAGCGCCCTCGCCGGCCGCATGAGCGATGAGGTCTTCCTGGTCTGGAGGGACTTCGAGGCCCTGCCGGAGCTGATCGCGGCCGGCCAGCGCGGTCCGGCGGTGCGGTGGCTGCAGGAAACCCTCGCCGAGCTCGGGTACTACGCCGCGCCGGTGACCGGGGTCTTCGACGCCGTCACGGCGGCAGCGGTGCGGCGCTTCCAGGCCGATCGGGGCCTCCTGCCGGACGGGGCGGTCGGG
This sequence comes from Myxococcales bacterium, assembly GCA_026989995.1. Classification (GTDB taxonomy): domain Bacteria; phylum Myxococcota_A; class UBA9160; order UBA9160; family JALSIO01; genus JALSIO01. Next base: position 6,894 of record JALSIO010000803.1, on the reverse strand, counting down.
CCGCTCACCAAGATGGCGCTCTACGGCGCGAGCGGGCGCTACGGCGTTCCGCGGCTGAGCACCGGAAGGGCGCTCTCGTGAGCACCATCCTGAAGGCGCTCCGAAAGGTGGAGGAGGATCGGCGTCCGCCGGAGGAGCGGCCGCTCCGCGAGCAGGTGGTGGCCGTGGAGCCCGGGAAGCCGCTGGTCCGTGGGCGCCGCCGGTGGCCGCAGCACGTGCTGCTCGGGCTGCTCGGAGCCGGGCTCGTCGGGGTCTTCCTCTGGCTGGGCATCCAGGCGCCCTTCGGCGAGCCCCCGCGGCCGCGGAACGCCGACGTGGCCGCGCCGCCGCCCGCTGCCCCCGAGCCGGCGACACCGGCAGACCGGGATTCCGCCCGGGCACCCGCGGTCCGGGCTGCCCCGCCGCCGGCGCCCGCGCCGCGGCCGGTCCTGGCTGCCCGCCCGTCCACTCCGCCGGCGGTGCCCTCGGGCCGCATCCTCGGCGAGGGGCTCGAGCTCGCGGACCTCCCGCCGGACATCCCCACCGTGTCGGCGAGGCCGCCGCGGAAGCCCGCGACGGCCCCCCGGCCCGAGGCCACACCCGCCTCCAGGCGGCCGGAGCCTCCCTTGGAGGAGGAACGGCGTGCCCCCGCCCTCGCGGGCGGCGTCCGGCCTTCGGATTCGGCGCCGGCACCGGCCGTCGAGCCCGCGGCCGCAGCTCCACCGACCGCGGAGGCGGGCGCGGCCCGGCGGCCCGACGGCGTGGCGGGAGCGGTCGGGGCGCGCGGGGCCGCCGAGCCGGACGCGGATTCGCTCCACCCGCACGTCGGGGCTCCGCCGCCGCTGCCGGTGGTGCTCCGGACCCGCTGGCATCCGCGCCCAGGGGAGCGGGCGGCCTGGCTCGCCCCGGGGCCGGGGAGCCGGGAGGCGGCCGTGTCGGTCGGCGAGGGTGATCGCTTCCTCGGCCTCACGGTCGAGGAGATCGAGCCTTCCGCGGTGGTCTTCGCGCGCGGCAGCGGGGAGCGGATCCGGCGGCGGGTCGGCGAGCGCTGACGGAGCCTCCGGGTTCCCGGCGCCCGCGCCCCCCGGCAACCGGCCGGCCCGGGTGACGGCGCGCTCGCCCCGGCCCGGTTCGCGCCGCCCGGCATCGGTTCGGCATCCCGGGGCAGGCGGTCGAGGTCGGGCCGCGCCGCCGATCCGGCGGGCGGTCGCGGCCGCCTCGGTGCCCCGAACCTGGCCGGGGTCCTCTGCGGGGCCGGTCTACCGGCGGTCGCTGCCGGGCGGGGCGGTCAGGCGGCGCAGCACCCGCCAGGTCACCCGAACCGCCTGTTCGAGCGCGTCGACGGGCACGCGCTCGTCCACCCCGTGAATGCTCGAGGTGAGCTCCTCGTCGAGCAGGGCGGGGAAATAGCCGTAGGCCGGGATGCCGCGGTGGCGGAAGAAGGCCGAGTCGGTGCCCCCGGTGGTCTGCATCGGAACCGTCACGCTCCCGGGAAACTCCACCGCGAGCTCGGCCTCGAGCACGTGGAAGAAGGGCGAATCCACCGGCGAGGGGTGCTTCGGCGCAGGCAGGGGGTCCGGGATCCCTTCGAGGTGTACCGTCGGATCGCCGATCACCTCCGCGAGATGAGCGAGAAAGAGCGCGGCGTCGGTATCCGGGAGGAGCCGGATGTCGAGGGTGGCCTCCGCCCGGCGGGGGATGACGTTGTGCTTGAGCCCGGCGCGGAGCCCGGTGAGCGCGATCGTGTCGCGCACCATGGCGTTCGTGACCCGGCTCCCGGTCAGGCCGCCCGCGGCCAGGCGTCGCACGAGCGGGTTGCCGAGCCGCGGCAGCAGCACCGAGAGCGGGAAGTCGGTGTAGGGGGCCAGCCGGCGCATCATCTCGTCCACCGTGGTCGTGATGCGGATCGGCGTCTCCCAGGCGTCGATGCGGGCGAGGGCGCGGGCCAGGCGGGCCACCGCCGAATCCCGAACGGGCTGCGATCCGTGCCCTCCCTCGCCTTCCGCCACCAGCGTGAGCCAGAGAGCGCGCTTCTCGGTGGTGGCCACGGCGTTCAGGGTCTCGGAGCCGATCAGCGGGTGGCGGGTCGAGGCCCCGCCTTCGTTCCACACCACCTCCGGCGGTCCGAGCTCCGCCAGGTGGTGTTCCACGAGCCACGCCACCCCCACCTCCGGATCGGCCTCCTCGCCTGCGGTCGCCGCCAGGATCACGTCCCGGTGGCGGGGGCCGCCGTGGCGGGCGAGCAGGGCGAGGGCCATCGCCTGGACCACGCCGTGCCCCTTGTCGTCGAGGGCCCCGCGTCCGTGGACGAAGCCGTCTCGGATGGCCCCGGAGAAGGGCGGGACCTTCCAATCCCTCGGATCCGCGGGCACGACGTCGATGTGCGAGAGGAGCAGGACGGGGCCGCCGGCGGGAGGCTCCGGCTCGGTGGCCGGAAGGCGCGCGATCAGGTTGCCCCGCTGCCCCTGGGAGACCAGGATGCGGGTCTCGATGCCTTCGCCTTCGAGAAAGGCCGCGAGGTAGCGGGCGCCCGCCAGCTCCCGTCCCGGCGGGTTGGTGGTGTCGATCCGGATGTAGCCCGAGAGCAGCTCGGCGGTGCGCTCCCGCACCGCGCGCCAGTCGATGGCCTCCTCCGCCGCCGTCGAGGCGGTGGGCCCGAGGCAGAGCGCGAGTCCGAAGAGGACGCCGCCCGCGAGGGCAGCGCGCCAGCCCCGCCGCGCCCCCGCCTGCGGGACCTCGGCGCGACGCGTCCCGCATCCCGTCATCGCAGGCTGATCGATCCGTTGCTGGTGCGGAGGCGGATCGCCGTCCCCCCCCGTCCGAGCACGCCGCGGAGCCGATGGGCACTCGCGCTCCTCCGGGCTCCCTCGAGGCGCCGCTCGGAGCGGATCACGCCATTGTCCACGCGCATGTCGACGTCTGCATCGACCTCCTCGGGGAGCTCGAGCACGATCCGGCCGTTGCTGGTGGTGAGCAGCACACCCTCCGGTCCGACCGCCTCGAGCGAGGCGAAGATCAGACCGTTGCTCGTGCAGGCGTCGACCGAACCGCGGACGGCCTCGAGCTCGATCTTGCCGTTGCTCGACTGCGCGAGCACCCGGCCGCAGACCCTGGAGCACGCCACCTTCGCGTTGCTGGTGAGGATCTCCACGTCACCCATCACGTTGGCCACGCGCACCCCCCCGTTGCTCGCCCGCGCGCGCACGCGTCCCCGCAACCCCTCGATGCACACCTTGCCGTTGCTGGCCTGGAGCTCGACACCGAGCCCGCGGGGAACCCGGATGTCCAGGTGGGCACTGCCGCGGCGGTTCCACCGCCGGGGGATCTCCACCTCGAGGGCCAGTCCCTCCTCGCCGGTCCGTGCGGCGAGGTCGATCTGGTCGAGCAGGGCCTCGGCGGCCTCCGGACTCTCCGCGCGGGCCGTCTTCTGGATCCGCACCTCGATGTCGTCGCGGTCCTCGCCTACGACGCGGGTGCGGCCGTTGGCGTTGTCGATCCGGAGGCAGGGGCGTTCGGGGCAGGCGAAGGTGCGGGTTTCGGTCCGCTCGGCGCGCTCGCTCCACGGGAGCCCGTCCACCAGCCGCCGGAAGAGACCGCCGAGCCAGCTGCTCCCCGCCGCTGCGCTGCACTCGGGGTCGCTGGAGCTCCCGCGTCTCCACGCGGCCCGGTGGTGCCGCCGCCGGTGGCGGCCGCGCTCGCCCGCCATGGGATGCCGGCGGTCCCCCATCAGTGGAAGGTCCGGTCCCGGCGCCGGAACTCGTCGTCGCGCCGGACGGCCCGGAGCCGGCGGCGCATCCGGAAGCGGTTCCAGTGGTACCGCAGGCGCGACGGAGACAGCAGGCCCCGTCCCGCCTCACCCGAGCGCCTCAACCACAGCCAGGCCACGAGCAGTCCGCCGAGATGCCCGATGTGGCTCACGTTGGCCCCCCCGAAGAGCAGGGTCAGGAAGAACATGACGGGGATCAGCCAGATGGCCCGGAAGGCCACCGGGGGGAAGATCAGCATGATGGTGCGATCCGGCCAGGTGAGGGAATAGGCGAGGATCACCCCGTAGATCGCGCCGGAGGCACCCAGGGTGGGATAGGCGAGCTGTTCGGCGGGCCAGCCGAAGGCGACGAGCAGGTAGGGAAAAAGCGAGATGATGAACCCCGCGCCCACCCCGCAGGCGAGGTAGAAGCGCAGGAAGCGGCGGGGGCCCCAGAGCAGGGCCACGGGCGAGCCGAACATCCACAGCAGGAACATGTTCATCAGGATGTGGAAGGGCTGGTGGACCGAGTGGAGCCACATGTAGGTGAACGGCTGCCACAGGTAGCCGTGCTGCCACACCAGGATGGGGCGCACGGCGAAGAGCTGCTCGATGGGACCGAAGGCCCGCCCGCCCGAGGTCAGGAACTGGAGGGCGAAGACGGCGAAGTTGGCGATGAGCAGCCGCTTGACGACCGGCGGCGTGGTGCCCGGGCCGATCCCGAGGCCCCCACCCCAGTGGCCGCCCCCGTATCCCCGTCCGGTTCCGCGTCCGTACAAGCGCGCCTCCTGCCCGGCCTCCCGGCCGTCACTCCGTCCGAGCTGCCGCGGACGGTTGGTGATCCGGGAGTCCAGCGGCCGCGGGTGGTTCGCCTCGGACGTCCGGGCGGGGCGGCCCGCCTCCGGACGCGGGCGCCGGGCCCGTGCGGCCGGGCGGGATGGGCGCGGGTTCCCGCGAAGCCCCGGAAGCCTACGGGGTCCCCGGTAGCCGGTCAACGAAGGCGGCCGGCCGGCGCCGCCGCGTCCGCCAAGCCCTCGAGGGCGGCTCCGCAGGGTCCGGCAGAGGTTGACGCGACGCGTCAGTCTTCCGCGTCGCGTTCCACCAGACGGCCGAGGTGGTGGGCTGCGTGCAGGAGGGCTGCCACGCTCTTGGCATCCACGAGCTCGCCCGACCAGATCATGCGGAGTGCCTCGGCGAGCCGGACGGGCACGACCTCGATCACCTCCGCCTCTTCGAGGGCCCGGGTCCCGGACTCGAGGTCGAAGGCGGCGAAGAGGTGGATGCGCTCGTCGGTGAAACCCGGCGTGGTGAGGATGGAGCCGAGCCGCTCGAGGCGGCCCGGGCGGTAGCCGGTCTCCTCCTCGAGCTCCCGCGCGGCGCAGACCTCGGGCGCCTCGCCGTCGAGCTTGCCCGCGGGCACCTCCAGGATGGTGCCGCCGGCGGCGTGACGGTACTGGCGGATCAGGAGCACCTCGTCCGCGGAGCGGAAGGGCACCACCGCTGCGGCGCCGGGATGGCGCACGATGTCGAGCTCCACCGTGTGGCCGTTGGGGAGGCGGACGCGCTCCACGTAGATCTCGAAGCCGCGTCCGCGGCGGACCAGGCGGCGCTCCTCCGTGCGGCCTTCCCGGCTCAACGGGCCACTGCTCCGGCGGCTCCCCGCCGTCTCCGGGTCGTCGTCCCGGCGGTCCGTCCGCGTGCGGACCCGGTGCGCCCCGCCCGCCCGCGGCGGGCGCGGGCCGGCCACGGACAGAGCTCCGCCACGGGGCAGCTCTCGCATCGGGGACGCCGGGCGGTGCAGCAGACCCGCCCGTGGTGGATCACGCGCAGGGTGTAGGCCGTCCACTGGTCGGGGGGGACCAGCCCCTGGAGCTCCCGTTCGATCTTCAGCGGGTCCTTGCTTCGCACCAGGCCGAGGCGCTGGTTCACGCGCTTCATGTGCGTGTCGACGGCGAGCGCGGGCACGCCGAAGGCCGTGCCGAGCACCACGTTGGCGGTCTTTCGCGCCACGCCCGGAAGCGTCACCAGCTCCTCCAGCGTGCGGGGGACGCGGCCGCCGAAGCGCTCCACGATGGCCCGGGCAGCGCCCTGGATGGCCCGGGCCTTCTGTCGATAGAAGCCGGTGGGGCGCACCAGGGCCTCGATCTCGGCCGGATCCGCCTCCGCGAGCCGGCGCGGGGTGCCGTAGCGGCGGAAGAGCTCCCGGGTGACCTCGTTGACCTTCTTGTCGGTGCACTGCGCCGAGAGGATGGTGGCCACCAGGAGCTGGAAGGGCGTCCGATGGCGGAGCTCGATGCGCACGTCCGGGTAGGCGCGCGCGAACGCCTCGACGATGCGTGCGGCGCGGCGGCGCCGCGCGGCGAGCGATTCCACCGGCATCGACGGGATTCCTCCGGGCCGCAGCCTAGCCCGATTCCGGCGCGGCACGCCGACCCGGGCGGAGCCAGGGCGCGGCACCGGGTACCCTCCGCCCCCGGGAGGCTCCATGGCCCGACCGATCGAGAAGATGGTGACCATCCCCGCACCGGGCGAGGGCGGCGGTGCCCTCGAGGCCGTCTTCCTGCCCGCGGCGGGGGAGACGCGGGGCGCGGCCGTCGTGGCTCCGCCCCACCCTCTGTACGGCGGGAGCATGGACAACCCGGTGGTGACCGAGGTCGCCTGCGCCCTGCAGGAGCTGCAGCTCGCATCGCTTCGGTTCAACTGGCGGGGCGTCGGGGCGAGCAGCGGCGTTCCGAGCGGAGATCCGGACGAGGCGGCCCGCGACACCCTCGCCGCGCTCGAACAGGCGGCGGAGACCGCGCCCGGGGAGCTGGTGGCGTCCGGCTACTCCTTCGGCGCGGTGGCGGCGGTGGCCGCTGCGTCCTCCGGGAGGCTCCCCCGCCCGGTCAGCCGGCTCGTGCTCGTGGCGCCCCCGCCGACGCTCCTCCGGCCGGGTGCGCTCGCCGCGGCCCCGGCCCCCGTGCTGGTGGTCGCGGGCGCCGCCGATGCCCTGGCGCCCCCGCGCGAGCTCGCGCGCCTGCTCGAGGGGCTTCCCGGAGCCCGCCTCGAGGTCGTCGCCCGGGCGGATCACTTCTTCATGGCGGGTCTCGGCGAGCTCCGCCGCACCCTGCTCGAGTCCCTCGGCGAGGCCCCGCCCCGCTGAGCGATCCGGATCGCCTCCGGGCCCGGCT
>JALSIO010000802.1 GCA_026989995.1 Myxococcales bacterium | reverse complement strand
GTGGTTCCTGGCGCAGCTCCGGCAGCTCGTGGAGGTCGAGGGAGAGCTCGCCCGGCTCGGGCGGGAGGAGCGGGGAGGGCGGCTGCGCGATGCCAAGCGGCTCGGCTTCTCCGACCGCCGCCTGGCCGACATCTGGAACACCAGCGAGGAGGAGGTGCGGGAACTGCGGCGGTCCCTGGGCATCGCCCCGGTCTTCAAGCGGGTGGATACCTGCGCGGCCGAGTTCCGGGCCCATACGCCCTACCTCTACTCGACCTACGAGGCGGAGTGCGAGGCCCGCCCCACCGATCGCCGCAAGGTCATGATCCTCGGCGGGGGTCCGAACCGGATCGGGCAGGGGATCGAGTTCGACTACTGCTGCGTGCACGCGGCGTTCGCCCTGCGCGATGCCGGCTTCGAGACCATCATGGTCAACTGCAATCCGGAGACGGTCTCCACGGACTACGACACCAGCGACCGCCTCTACTTCGAGCCTCTCACCCTGGAGGACGTCCTGGCCATCGTCGAGCGGGAGCAGCCGGAGGGCCTGATCGTCCAGTTCGGAGGCCAGACCCCGCTCAGGCTCGCGGTGCCGCTCGAGCGCGCCGGGGTCCCCATCCTGGGAACGCCTCCGGACGCCATCGACCGCGCCGAGGACCGCGAGCGCTTCGATGCCCTTCTCGAGGTGCTCGGCCTCGAACGGCCGCCCGGAGGGGTGGCGAGAAGCCCCCGCGAGGCCGAGGCGGTGGCCGCGCGGATCGGCTACCCGGTGCTCGTGCGCCCCTCCTACGTGCTCGGCGGGCGGGCGATGGAGATCGTGAAGGATCCGGACTCCCTCCACCGCTACATGCGCTTCGCGGTGAAGGCTTCGCCCGAGCACCCGGTGCTCATCGATCGCTTCCTGGCCGACGCCATCGAGGTGGACGTCGACGCGATCGCGGACGGCCGTCGGGTGGTGGTCGGGGGCATCATGGAGCACATCGAGGAAGCCGGTGTCCACTCCGGCGACAGCGCCTGCTCGCTGCCTCCCTACTCGCTCGGTTCGGGCGTGATCGAGGAGATCGTGGAATCGACCCGGCGACTCGCCCTCGAGCTCGGGGTCCGCGGCCTCATGAACGTGCAGTATGCGGTGAAGGAGGACCGGGTCTACGTGATCGAGGTCAACCCGCGCGCCTCCCGGACGGTGCCCTTCGTCTCCAAGGCCATCGGAAGGCCGCTCGCGAAGCTCGCCGCCCTCGTGATGGTCGGTCGGAGCCTCGAGGAGCTGGGCTTTACCGAGGAGGTGTGGCCCAAGCAATTCAGCGTGAAGGAAGCCGTCTTCCCCTTCGTCAAGTTTCCCGGCGTCGATACCCTGCTCGGGCCCGAGATGAAGAGCACCGGCGAGGTGATGGGGATCGACTCGGACTTCGGCCGGGCCTTCGCCAAGGCGCAGATCGAGGCCGGCAACCAGCTTCCCCGCGGAGGCCGCGTGCTGGTCTCGGTGCGGACCGAGGATCGGCCCCGCATCGCGGAAGCGGTCGCACAGCTCGTGGACTGCGGATTCCGGGTGGTGGCGACCCGCGGGACGGCGGCCGACCTCCGCGAGGCCGGGATCCCCTGCGAGACGGTGAACAAGGTGGCAGAGGGCGCCCCCCACGTGGTGGATCTCATCGAGCGCGGAGAGGTGGCCTTGGTGATCAACACCGTCTCGAACGATCCGAAGGCGATCGCCGACTCCTTCTCCATCCGGCGGGCAGCGCTCGTGCGGCAGATTCCGTACTTCACCACCGTGGCCGGGGCCCGCGCCGCTGCGGGTGCCATCCGGGCGCTCAAGCACGGCGAGATCGGCGTGCGTGCCCTGCAGGAGATCCACGCCTCGGTCGCCTAGCCGGGAGCCACCTTGGCAGACTCCCCCTACCTCGCCGCACTCGCCCGGGCGCACCGTCCCCTGGCCTTCGCCGCCGAGGGAGGATTCGCCCGGGCGGACCGGGTGCGGAACCTCGCGGGGACGGTGGCTGCGGCGCTCGAGGAGGCGGCGGGGCTCGCGATCCCCGGGCGGCTGCGGCGGCAGCTCGAGGCCGCGGCCCGTCGGGCCCGGGAGGCCGAGGCCGCACCGGCCGAAGAGCGGTGCAAGCGCCTCGCCGAGCTGCTCGCCGAGGTGGAGTCGCTGCGCCGGCCCGAGGTCGTCGAGGCGGCGCTGGCGGAACCGGTCGGCTGCCTCCCCGGGGTGGGGCCGCGCCGCGAGGCCCTTCTCGCCCGCCGCGAGCTCGGCACGGTGGGGGACCTCCTCTACTTTCTCCCGAGCCGCTACGAGGACCGCCGCGAGCTGGTACCCATCGGGCGCCTCGAGGTGGGCAGGCGCGCCACCTTCGTGGGCGAGGTGATCGACGCCGGTCCCCTCGCCGTCCGGAGCCGGCGCGGAGGCAGCGGCTTTCGCGCCACCGTGCGGGACGCCACCGGCTCCGTGCAGCTCAAGTGGTTCCGGGGCTCGGAGAGCATCCGACGCCAGGTGCGGCCGGGGGTGCGGCTCCTCGTGAGCGGGGAGGTGCGGCGCTACCGCTTCGACCGCGAGCTCCTCCATCCGGACTTCGCAGTGCTCGCGGCCGGCGACGAGGGAGTGCCGGAGGGCGGGGTGGGAATCGTGCCCCGGTATCCGGCCGTCGAGGGAATCCACCCCAAGGGCCTCCGGGAGCTGGTGGCGGCGGCGGTGGCGCGCGTCGCGGACCTCGCACCGGCCCATCTCCCCGACTCCCTCGCGCGGGAACGCGGGCTGCCCCCGCTCGCCCGGGCGCTCCGGGAGGTGCACCGACCTCCGCCCGACGCCGACCCGGGCCGCCTCGCGTTGCGGGAGGGGCCGGCGTTCGAGCGGCTGATCCTCGAGGAGCTCTACCTCCTGCAGGTGGGTCTCGCGCTCCGGCGGGAGGCGCGCCGCCGGGAAGCCGGCGTCCCCATCGCCCGGGACCCGGACCGCGAGGCGCGCGACCTCGGGCACCTCCCCTTCCGGCTCACCGGCGCCCAGGAGCGCGCGCGGGACGAGATCCTCGCGGACCTCGCCCGGGGCCACCCCATGCACCGGCTCCTGCAGGGGGACGTGGGGAGTGGCAAGACGGTGGTGGCCTGGCTGGCGGTGCGGGCGGTGGTCGCAGCGGGACACCAGGCGGCCCTCGTGGCGCCGACCGAGATCCTGGCCGAGCAGCACCTTCGGACCCTCCGGCGCCTCGCCGAGGCCGACCCCGAGTCCGAACGGCTCCACGTCGAGCTGCTCACGGCCTCCCTCCCCCGGGCCGATGCCGAGGCGCGCCGTCGGGCGCTCGCCGCCGGCGAGCTCGACCTCGTGGTCGGCACCCACGCCCTGTTGCAGCCCGACGTCCGCTTTGCGCGGCTGGCTCTCGCCGTGGTGGACGAGCAGCACCGTTTCGGGGTGCTCGAGCGCGCTCGCCTGCAGGCCAAGGGCGAGGGGGGGCGCCCTCCCCACACCCTGGTGATGACCGCCACGCCCATCCCCCGCACCCTCGCGCTGACCGCCTACGGCGACCTCGACCTCTCGGTGATCGGCGAGCTGCCCCCGGGACGGAGCCCGGTCGCCACCGAGCTCCTCCGTGCCGGGCAGGGGCGCGAGGTGGTGGAGCGCATCCGCCAGACCCTGGCGCGTGGGGAGCAGGTCTACGTGGTCTACCCGCTCGTGGAGGAGTCGGCGAAGACCGACCTGCGCGCGGCCGTGGGCTCCGCCCGCCGCATCGCGGAGAGCTTTCCCGAGGCCGGTGTCGAGCTCGTCCACGGCCAGCAGCCTGCGGCCGAGCGCGCCGCGGCGATGGAGCGCTTCGTCGCCGGACGAAGCCGCATCCTCGTCTCCACGACGGTCATCGAGGTCGGCGTCGACGTTCCGCGGGCCACGCTGATGGTGGTGGAGCACGCGGAGCGTTTCGGACTCGCCCAGCTCCACCAGCTCCGGGGCCGCGTCGGGCGGGGCGAGCGGCCGGGCACCTGCATCCTGCTGGCGCGCAGCTCCACCGCGGAGAGCGAGGCGCGCCTCGCCGCCCTGCTCGAGACCACCGACGGCTTCCGGATCGCCGACGCGGACCTCCGGATCCGGGGGCCGGGAGAGTTCCTCGGCACGAAGCAGAGCGGGCGCCTGCCGGATCTCCGGATCGCCGACCTGGTCCGCGACGCGCGGCTCCTCGCGGTGGCCCGCGAGGCGGCACTGGCCGCGGTGCGGCGGGATCCGGAGCTGCGGCGGGATCCGGCGCTCCGCCGGGCCGTGGCGCGGCGCTGGGGGAGCCGGCTGCGGCTGGCCGAGGTGGGCTGAGCCCCGGGGCGGGGGCCTCCGCTACCCTCCGGGCCCATGCCGCTTTTCGCCCTGGTCGGTCGCGACGGTCCCCGCGGTGCCGAGCTGCGCCGCCTTCACCGGGAGGCCCACCTCGCGCGGCTCCGGGAGCTCGCCGACGCCGGACGGCTCCTCTTCGCGGGACCGCTGTGCACGCCGGACGGGAGCCCCTGCGGGAGCCTGGTGATCTTCGAGGCCGACGACCTCGCCGCGGCCCGGGCGGTGGCGGAGGGCGATCCCTACGTGACCGAGGGGGTCTTCACGTCCTTCGAGGTGCTCGAGACGCGGCGGGTGCTCCCTTCCTGAGCCGGCGACCCGCGGACGGGCGTCGCGGGTGTTGCGGAGACCCCCGGGGGCAGCAGAACTCCCCGCGGGCTGGAAAATCCCCGGTCTCCGGCTAGCTTCTGCCGCGCCCGGGCGGGGGCTGGGCGTCCCGCACGCCGCCCGGCGACGCGATCCGATCCGCCAACTCCGCACGAGTCCGGCCATCCTCGTGCTCCGGGAGACCGAAGCGTGATCCTCCTCGTCTCGTTTCTCGCCGCCCTCGCCGCCATCGTCTACGCGGGCGTCCTCTACCGCCGGGTGGTCTCGGTGCCGGCCCAGGAGCCGCGCGCCGTGGAGATCGCCTCCGCGATCCGAACCGGGGCGGAGGCCTTCCTCGCCCGCCAGTACCGCACCGTGGCCATGGTGGGAGTGCCGATCTTCCTGCTCGTGGGGCTGCTGCTGAACTGGTGGACCGCTTTCGGCTTCGCGGTGGGCGCGCTCGCGAGCGCCGCCGCCGGCTTCATCGGGATGAACGTCTCGGTGCGGGCCAACGTGCGCGTGGCCGAAGCGGCCCGGGGCGGCTTCCGGCCCGCGTTCCACCTCGCCTTCGAGGGCGGGGCGGTGACCGGCCTGATGGTGGTGGGAGCGGGCCTCCTGGCGATGGCCGGCCTGGTCTACGCCATGCACCGCGCGGGCTACGACCAGCCGGACTGCCTGATCGGCCTGGCCTTCGGCGGCTCGCTCATCTCCGTCTTCGCCCGGCTCGGGGGCGGGATCTTCACCAAGGCCGCGGACGTGGGCGCCGACCTCGTCGGCAAGGTCGAGGCCAACATCCCGGAGGACGACCCGCGGAACCCCGCCGTGATCGCGGACAACGTCGGAGACAACGTGGGCGACTGTGCCGGCATGGCGGCCGATCTCTTCGAGACCTACGGGGTCACTGCGGCGGCCGCCATGCTCCTCGGGCACATCCTCTTCCCGGGCCGCGACACCATGTTCCTCTACCCCCTGATCGTGGGCGCGGTCTCGATCATCGGCACGCTGGTGGCGCTGCGCTTCGTGTCCGTCGAGGAGCCCCGCGATGGCGAGCAGCCCGCGGTGATGCAGGCCATGTACCGCGGCCTGGCCGTGGCCGCGGCGGTGGCGCTGGGCCTGCTCTTCGTGATCAACTGGTTCGTGGACTATCCGGCCGCGGGGGTCGGCGGTGTCGAGGTCGGCGCCTTCTCCCTGTGGCTCTGCGCCGTGGTGGGGGCGCTGGTCACCGCGGCCATGATGTGGGTGACCGACGTCTACACGGGGGATGGATCCCGCTTCGTGGCGAGGATCGCCCAGGAGAGCGATGGCGGCCATGCGACCAACATCATCGCGGGCCTCGCCGTGGGCATGCAGGCGACCGTGATCCCCGTGCTGGTGATCGTGGCCGCCATGCTCTTCTGCCACTGGCTGGACGGGCTCTACGGGGTCGGCATCGCGGCCATGAGCATGCTCTCCCTCGCGGGCATCGTGGTCGCCATCGACGCCTACGGCCCGATCACGGACAACGCCGGTGGCATCGCCGAAATGGCGGAGATGGGCGAGGACGTGCGCCGGGTGACCGATCCCCTCGACGCCTTCGGCAACACGACCAAGGCCGTGACCAAGGGCTACGCGATCGCCTCGGCGGGCCTTGCGGCGGTGGTCCTCTTCGCCGCCTACATCGAAGATCTTCGCCGGCTCGCCGGCATCGAGACGAGTTTCGATCTGTCTAGCACCCAGGTGCTCGCCGGTCTCTTTCTCGGGGCCATGGTGCCCTTCGTCTTCGCGTCGCTCGCCATGGACGCCGTGGGTCGCGCGGGCCGCAAGGTGGTCCACGAGGTGCGCCGGCAGTTCCGCGAGATCGCGGGCCTCCTCGAGGGAACGGCCCGCCCGGACTACCGGACCTGCGTCGACATCGTGACTGCCGACGCCCTCCGGCAGATGGTGGCCCCGGCCCTCATCCCGGCGCTGGTGCCGCTCTTCGTGGGACTCCTGCTCGGGGCCCAGGCCCTCGGCGGGGTGCTGATCGGCTCGATCGTGGCGGGGGTCTGTGTCGCGATCTCCATGACCACGGGTGGCGCCGCCTGGGACAACGCCAAGAAGCTGATCGAGAGCGGCGCCTACGGGGGCAAGGGCTCGGAGGCGCACAAGGCGGCGGTGACCGGGGATACGGTGGGCGACCCCTACAAGGACACGGCCGGCCCCGCCATCAACCCGATGCTGAAGCTCCTCAACATCGTGGCCATCCTGATCATCCCCTTCCTCGCCTGAGGCCGGCCGCGGGCGCGCTTCCGGGACGCGCCCGCGTTTCCGGACCCCGGCGGCCTGCCGGAGGTGCCCGTGGCGCAGCGTGCCGACGCCGGGGCGGAGGAGCTCCCGCGGCGGCTGGGGCTCTTCGACGCGGTCTGGCTGGTGGTCGCCTCGGTCATCGGCTCCGGGATCTTCCTCACCCCGGGGCGGGTGGCGGATCTCCTCCCCGCCGTCGGCTGGATCTTCGGGGCCTGGATCGCCGGGGGTCTCCTCTCGCTCGCCGGCGCGCTGGCGAACGCGGAGATGGGGGCGATGTTCCCCCGTGCCGGTGGGGACTACGTCTATCTCCGGGAGGCCTTCCACCCGCTGGCCGGCTTCCTCGTGGGCTGGCTGAGCTTCACCGTGATCTTCACCGGTACCATCGCCACCCTCGCTGCCGGAGCGGCCGAGGGCCTCGCGCACTTCGTGTCCCTCTCGGCGCAGGAGCAGCTGGGCGTGGCGATCGCCCTGGTGGTGGCCTTCACCCTGCTCAATGCCCGGAGCGTGCGGCTCGGCGCGGATCTGAACAACCTCGCGGCCATCGCCAAGGTCGGGGCGCTGCTCGCCTTCGCGGTGCTCGGTCCGGTGGTGGGGGCGGGGAGCTTCCGGCACCTCTGCCCCGAGGGCGCTTCGGGCGGCGTGGGTCCCGCGGCCTTCGGACTCGCCCTCTCGCCGGTTCTCTTCAGCTACCTGGGCTGGAATGCCACCATCTACGTCGCGGGAGAGATCCGGGATCCGGGGCGGAACCTCCCGCGCTCTCTCTTCTTCGGTCTCGCGCTGTGCACCGCGATCTACCTGGCCGTGAACGCCGTGTACCTCGTTGCCCTTCCCCTCGACCGCCTGCGCGGCGAGGTCAACGTGGGGGAGGCGGCGGCGCGTGCGCTCTTCGGGCCGGGCTCGGGAGACCTGGTGGCGGGCTTCGTGCTGCTCTCCATCCTCGGCACGCTGCACGCCACGGTGCTGGTGGGCCCGCGCATCGCCTACGCGATGGCCCGCGATGGCCTCTTCTTCCGGGTGGCCGAGCGGGTCCATTCCACCTGGCAGACACCGGGCTGGGCTCTGCTCGTGCAGGGTGCGCTC
>JALSIO010000801.1 GCA_026989995.1 Myxococcales bacterium | reverse complement strand
CGAGGAGCGCACCTATGTCGTAGACGGCGAGCCCGTCTCGCGGGCCACCCACTTCGGCTACGACCTCGCCGCCACCGCGGCCGCGCCCGTGCCCGCCGCCAACCACGGGCGGGTGCTCTTCGCCGGGGACCTCGGCATCTACGGGCGGTGCGTCATCCTCGACCACGGCCTCGGACTCACGAGCCTCTACGGCCACCTCTCCCGGATCGACGTGAGAGCCGGCGAGGACGTGGCCAAGGGGACCATCCTCGGGCTTTCCGGAGCCACCGGGCTCGCCGGCGGCGACCACCTCCACTTCGCGATCCTCGTGGGCGGGGTGTACGTGGACCCCGTGGAGTGGTGGGATCCGAAGTGGGTGCGGGAGCACGTCGAGAGCCGGCTCGCCCCGCCGGCGGCGGGAGACGCACCGGAGGCCCGGTGAGGCGCGCCGCGGCCACAACCGCCGGGCGCCGGGGCCCGGTGCGCCCGTGAGCGGTCCGGTGCAGGAGCGGCGCGCGCTTCTCCGCTGGTACGAGCACCACGCGAGGGATCTCCCCTGGCGCCGCACCCGGGATCCCTATGCCATCTGGATCTCCGAGTCGATGCTGCAGCAGACGCGCGTCGAGACGGTGATCCCCTACTACCACCGCTTTCTGAGCCGCTTCCCGGACGTGGCCACGCTGGCGGACGCGGATCCCGACGAGGTGATGGCGGTGTGGTCGGGCCTCGGCTACTACCGGCGCGCCCGGCACCTGCAGGCCGCGGCCCGGGCGCTCGTGGAGCGGCACGCCGGTCGGCTCCCGGAGGATCCAGCGGCCCTCCGCGCGCTCCCGGGCGTGGGCCGCTACACCGCGGGGGCGGTGGCCTCCATCGCCTTCGACCGTCCCGAACCCGTACTCGACGGCAACGTGGCCCGGGTGCTCGCGCGGCTCCGCGGGATGGAGGAGCCGGTCGACACCGCAGCAGGACGCCGGCGCCTGTGGGAGGAGGCCGCGGCACTCGCCCGCGGCCCCCGCCCCGGCGATCTCAACCAGGCGCTCATGGAGCTCGGTGCCACCGTGTGCACGCCGGCCGCACCGGCCTGCCCCCGCTGCCCCCTGGCCCGAGGTTGCCGCGCCCGTGCCGCGGGCCGTGTCGAGGAGCTGCCCCGCCGCACCCCCCGGCGCCCACCCCGGGCCGTGGAGGCCGTGGCGGCGCTCGTCCGGCGCGGCGCGCGGGTGCTCGCCGTCCGGCGGCCCGAGCGCGGCATCCTCGGAGGGCTGTGGGACCTCCCCGGCGGCCCGCTGCGCCGTGGGGAGGAGCCCGCGCTCGCCCTTCGGCGCCGGATCCGCGAGGGGCTCGCCCTCGAGCTCCGGCGGGTGGAGGAGGCGGGATCCGTCGAGCACGTCTTCACCCACCAGCGGCTCCGCCTGCGCCTCTTCCGGGCGGAGGCCGCCCCCGGGCGCGTCCGCCGGCTCGGCTACGCTTCCCACCGGTGGCTCCCACCCGCCGCGCTCGCGCGGCTCCCCTCCGGAGCACTGCTCCGGCGGGCCCTCGCGGCCCTCGACCTGCCGGTGGACACGCCATGGGCGACGAAGAGCGATCGCGAAGCGGAGCGCGCGGGCCGATCGGGCCGCACGACCGGGAGCGCCCGGAGGCCGAGCGAGACGCGGACCGCCAGGAGAGCTTCGCCGAGTTGATCGGATCCCGGGCGCCTGGGGTGCGCCCCCTGCGCGAGCGCCCCGAGCTCCCGCGCCCCCGCATCCGCCCGCGCCCGGTCCCGCGGCCGCCCGCGCCCGCCCGCCCCCTCCCGGCCCTGGTGGTCGAGCGGGCCGGCGAGTGGATGGCCGGGCGCGATCCTTCGGTGGACCCCCGCCGCCTCGCGCGGCTCCAGGGGGGGGATCCTCCCTTCGAGCGCAGCATCGATCTCCACGGGCAGCGCGAGGTGGAGGCGCACCGGACGCTCGTCCGCGCCTTCGAGGCGGCCGCGCGGGAGGGAGTCCGTTGCCTGCGGGTGGTCCCCGGGCGCGGACGGCACTCCGACGGCGGGCCGGTGCTCCGGGAGCGCCTGCCGCTGTGGCTCTCGGAACCTCCCCTGCGGGCGCGCGTGCTCGCCTTCTGCTCCGCCCAGCCGGCCCATGGCGGCACGGGGGCCGTGTACGTCCTGCTGCGGCGCAGTCGCTAAGGTCTCCCCATGGGAAGCAGCTTCGGCCGCCTCTTCCGCATCACCACCTTCGGGGAGTCCCATGGTGGCGCCGTGGGCGTGGTCGTCGACGGCTGCCCGCCGAGGCTGCCGCTGTCGATGGAGGAGATCCAGCGGGATCTCGACCGCCGCCGCCCCGGGCAGAGCCGGCTGACCACCCCGCGCCAGGAGGAGGACCGGGCCGAGATCCTCTCGGGAATCTTCGAGGGGCGCACCCTCGGCTCGCCCATCGCCATCCTCGTGCGCAACCGCGACGCGCGCCCGCAGGCCTACGAGGCCATGAAGGATCTCTACCGCCCCTCCCACGCCGACTACACCACCGAAGCGAAGTACGGGATCCGCAACTGGCAGGGGGGCGGACGGGCGAGTGCCCGGGAGACGGTCGGGCGGGTGGCCGGCGGCGCAGTGGCGCGCCGGCTGCTCGCGGAGGTGTGCGGCGCCTCGGTGCTCGCTTGGGTCTCGCAGGTGCACGAGGTCGAGGCCAAGGTGGACGCCTCCCGCGTGACCCTCGAGGAGGTCGAGTCGAACCCGGTCCGCTGCCCGGATCCGGACGCAGCGGCGCGGATGATCGACCGCATCGAGGCCGCGCGGCGGGAGGGCGACTCCCTCGGCGGGGTGGTGGAATGCGTGGCCCGCGGCGTACCGGCCGGCCTCGGCGAGCCGGTCTTCGACAAGCTCGAGGCCGATCTCGCCCACGGGCTGCTCTCCCTGCCCGCGGCCAAGGGCTTCGAGATCGGCAGTGGCTTCGCCGGAACCCGCCTGCGGGGGAGCGAGCACAACGATCCCTTCGTGCCCGGGCCGGATGGCCGTCCGAGCACGTCCAGCAACCGCTCGGGCGGCGTGCAGGGCGGCATCAGCAACGGCGAGGAGATCCGAATCCGGGTGGCCTTCAAACCCACCGCCACCATCGGCAGGGCGCAGCGGACGGTCACCCGCAGCGGGCAGCCGGTGACGCTCGAGGCCCGCGGCCGCCACGACCCCTGCGTGCTGCCGCGGGCCGTGCCCATCGTGGAGGCCATGGTCTGCCTGGTGCTCGCGGACCACTGGCTCCGGCAGCGCGCCACCGACGCGCTGCCGCGCTAAGGCCGGGCACCCGCTCATGGAAGCAGCACGAAGCCGCTGACGGCGGCCGCGGCAGCCGCGAGCAGCGCCATCAGCGCCGAGCCGGCGTGCGGCCCGCGGCTGGCCGCGTGCCCGCGTGAGAGCCGACGCCCGAAGAGGCCGGCGGTCGCGAAGAGCAGGGCCGCCGCGAGCCCCGCGAGTCCGTGGAAGGTGTCGAGAAGCTCCCGCCCGCGGAGCCACACCATGGACGCCGCGCCCCCGGCGGCGCCGACGAGGACGAGGGCCACGGCGGCCCGCGCCACCCGCAGGTGCCTCGCCCGCGCGCCAGGCCGGCGGCGCTCGAGGCCGAGGCGGGAGCGCCGCAGGTGGATTCCGCTGCGCGCCGCCATCCCGGCGAGGCCGAGCGCGAGGACCATCAGCGCCGGGTGGAGCCACGCCAGCCAGAAGGCCAGCGGGTCGGAGCCGGTGGGGTCACTCATTCCACCCGGACGACAGCGTCCTCGGGGAGCCGCGCGAGCAGCGAGTCGAGGGCGCGCCGCAGGTATTCCGTATCCCGGGACTCGAGGGTGAGCAGGACGTGGAAGTCCTCCTCCCCGATGCGCGGGTACGAGCCGAGGACGAGCTCCGGGAACTCCCGCAGGAGCTCGTGCAGCGCCTCGGCGATGTCGCTCTCGCGCTGGCACACGTACACCCGCCGCAGAACGTAGGGTACCCCCTGGAATCGGGACCGGATGGCGCGGAACTTGCGCTGCAGCAGCTCCGGAATTCCCGGGAAGATGTGGACGTTCTGCACCACCACGACGGGAAACCAGAGGTCGCCGGCATCGAGGAGCACGGATCCCCGGGGTACACAGGCCATCTTCCGCTGCACCGCATTCGGCTCCTGCCCCTGCGCGCGGGTGATGCGGGCGACGATGGACTCGTTCTCCTCGATCTCGCGCCCGAAGGCGCGGGCCACGCCGTCCATCGTGAGGTCGTCGTGGGTGGGCCCGACCCCGCCCGAGGTGAAGACGAAGTCGAAGGCCTTCGAAGCGGCGCGGACCTCTTCCGCGATGGTGTCGATGTCGTCCGGAATCACCGAGATCTTCATCACGTCCACGCCGAGCTCGCGAAGCTCGCGGCAGAGGAAGGGCGAGTTGGTGTCGACCACCTTCCCCGAGAGGATCTCGTTCCCGATCACGACGATGCCGGCGGTGGCCATGGCTGCCGAGGGTACCGCGGCGCCCCGAGGCAGTCCAAGACGACGAGGGGCCGCGGCTTCCGGTGGGCCCTATGCTCCGGACATGGATGGCCGCGGCAGCGACACCTCGGATGAGGCGGTGGTCGTGCTGCTCCCCGCCGGGCGCGTCCACCGGACACGCCGCGGTGCGGTGCTGATCGAGGCGATCCGCGAAGCGGGCCTTCCGCTCGCGAGCGCCTGCGACGCCCGCGGCCTGTGCGCGCGCTGCGCCGTCGAGGTTCCCTTCGCCGACCCCCCGCTCGCTCCGGAGCGGGACTGGGAGCGCGAAGCACGTCGGCGCAATCGGATTCCCGACGGCCTCCGCCTCGCCTGTGCGCTGCGGGTCCGGGGCACGATCCACGTCCGGGCGCGCTACTGGTAGCGAGCGGCGCACGAGCCGGGGGTCCGGCGCCGCCGGAGCGACCCGGGGGAGACCACCATGTCCCAGCCGCAGACGCGGATCCGCGGCGGGCCGACGACGCGACACGCGGTGCTGATCGTCGATCACGGAAGCCGGCGCGAGGAGGCGCGGCACGCCACCGAGCGGCTCGTGTGCCGGCTCGCGGAGCGCCTCCCCGAGGTGCGGGTCGCCCTCGCCCACCTCGAGGTGGCCGCGCCCGGTGTCGAGGAGGTGGTTCGCGGGCTCTACGACGAGGGGGTCCGCGACCTGCGCGTCCACCCCTTCTTCCTCGCCCGCGGCCAGCACGTGGAGCGGGACCTGCCCGAGCTCCTCGAGCGCGTCGCGGCGAGGTGCCCGGGGCTGCGGGTGCGCATCTCCGAGCCGCTCGGCGGGCATCCTCTGCTCGAGGAGATCGTGCTCGAGCGCCTTTCGGAGATCGGCGAGGGCTAGCCCGGGTCGACCGGGAACACGGCAGCAAGACCCCCGCGCCGGGGGTCGGCCGCCGCCTCGCCGGCGGTGGACGCCACCTGCACACCGCCGAAGTAGAGGTCCCGAGTGGGCCACACGTTGACCCGGAACCGCCCCCGCAGCGCGCGGAGCGCGGCTTCGTCGAAGCCGGGCTCCACCTGCAGGAGCTCCCCGTCGAAGTGCATCCGCGGAGCCTCCACCACGCTCCGAAGCGGCCGGGTGCCGGCGGTGATCCGGTGCACGGTCTGGCAGATGGCAGTCCGGATCCGCTTGCTGCCCCCGCTCCCGAAGTGCCTCCACCTCGCGCATCACCTCCGCGAGTCGGAGGGGTTCGGGCTCGGTGTCTGGCATCGCCTCGAGGAGTGCGAGCGAGAGTGTGACGAGTGCGCCTCCGCGCGAGGGCGGCGGGTTCGTGTAGAGGCGCCGGCCCCGCACGCGGGTGCCAGCGGAGCGCGCTCGATCACCCGGTACGCCTCGAGGTCCCGGCGGGTGATCCACCCGTCCCCGCGGTCCATGTCGCGCTCGATCCGCCGTGCGGTGTCGCCCGGGTAGAAATCCTCGGCCGAGTCCGGCAGCGACTCCAGGAAGTCGGCGAGCTCCGCGTTGCGGTGGCACTCACCGGCCCGCAGAAGGTGGCCTTCGGGGGCGAAGAGTCTCCGACCTTCGGGCCGCAGCAGGAAGATCGGCTCGAGGAGTCCGAGCAACGACGCCTGGTGGCGGCCCAGCGCCACACCGTCACGGGCCAGGCGCACCGCGGGCGCGGTCACCGCGGCCAGCGGCAGCCGGCCGAGAAGTGCGTGGATGCGGAGCAGGCCGGCGAGCACGCCCGGGGTGGCGCAGGAGCCGAATCCGGCGTGGAAGACCTGCTCCGCCCCGGGGAAGCGCACCGTCACAGGCACGAGATGGCGCTCGAGGAGGGTCTCGGAACGGCCACGGCCGGGGGCATCCACGAAGAAGTCGTGGAGCACCGGACGCCCTTCCGCGGGATGCGCAAGCAGGAAGCCCCCGCCCCCCAGGCTGGTGAGCGCGGGCTCCGCCAACGCCGAGGCGAAGCCGCCCGCCACGGCGGCATCGAAGGCGTTTCCTCCCGCGAGGAGGACCTCGCGGGCGGCGGCGAGCACCGCCGGATCGCCGGCGGCCACCGCGGCGCGCCGCTCAGCCACCGCCGGCCCGGGCCCTCCGCGTACTGGCCCGGATGTACCGGCGACTCACGGGGGAGAGATCGTCCGGCGGGGTGCGACAGTCGATGATGGAGAACTCGCCGAGCTCGTGGGCCGCGCGCAGGGCGTCCCGCAGCTCGGCGGAGGTGTCGGCCCGGAATCCCACGCCCCCGAAGGCCTGGGCCAGCTCGGCGTAGGGCCAGGGGGGAATCCCGAGCAGATCGGTACGCCGGGTGACGGGCCGGAAGATGTTCCAGCCCCCGTTGTTCACCACCAGCACGATGGGTGCCACGCCATGCCGGGGGGCGTGGGAGATCTCGGAGCCCGTCATCTGGAAGCCGCCGTCTCCACAGATGACCAGAGGCCGCACACCGGTGCCGATGGCGGCGCCGAGGGCGGCGGGTACCGCGAAGCCCATGGAGGCGTAGTAGCCCTGCGCGAAGTAGAGGCCGCCGGCGGGCACCCGCACCTCGAGGCCCCCGAAGAGCATGTCCCCGCTCTCCGCAAAGACGTGGTAGGCCGGGTGCGCCGCGAGGAAGCGGTTCACCTCCACCAGGAGGTCGTTCACCGAGAGCCTGCCGGTCGTCGAGGGCGGACGGGGCTTCAGGTTGTCGCGGTAGCGCACCTTCTCCCGGAACCGGGGCAGGCGGGCCCCGCCGAGCGCCTGCAGGAAGTCGCGCAGGGTCACCTCGGTGAAGGTGTGATAGGAGATGTTCACCCGGTGCTCCACGGCCCAGATGGCCCGCTCGCGCCGCACCTGGGGCCGGGCGGTGCCTAGGTTGATGTCGGTGAGCCGGGTTCCGAGGCACAGGGCGAGGTCGGCGCGCCGCACCCGCGCCTGGATCTCTGCGGCACTGAAGGGGCCGACGTGGATGCCCATGTGGAGGGGGTGGTCCATGGGAAAGACGCCCTTGGCGAGCACGGTGGTCAGCACCGGCACGCCGAGGCGTTCCGCGAGGGCGAGCAGCTCCCCTTCGGCCCGTTCCCGAAAGACCTCGACTCCGGCGAGGATCACGGGGCGGCGGGCCGCCCGGATCCGCGCCACGGATTCCGCCACGGCCTCCCGGAGCTTGCGTGCATCCGAGCGGGGGCGTGGAAAGCGCCCGTCCCACTCCTGGAGCTCCCGCGGAACCTGGGTCAGCCGGTCGACCATGTCGCGGTGGATCTCGAGGTAGCCGGGCCGGGACTGCTCGGCGATGGTCCCGACGAGCTCGTGGATCTCCTCGGCGGCGTGCTCCGGGCGCCGGAGCAGCCGGGCGGCGCAGGTCACCTCCTGGAACACCCGGAGCTGGCTTTCCACGTCCTTGGTCTGGTGGTGGACGAGCGCGGAACGGCTTTCCGCCTCCCCCGGGCCGCCGGAGACCACGAGCAGGGGCACCTGCTCGGCGTAGGCGCCGGCGACGGGGTTGACCACGTTGTGGCCGCCGGCGCCGTAGGTGACACAGATCACCCCGAGCCGCCGGGT
>JALSIO010000800.1 GCA_026989995.1 Myxococcales bacterium | reverse complement strand
CCACGCCCGGGCCTCCCGGCGCTGCAGCCGGGGCGCGAGCAGGCGCCGCACGAAAAGCCCCCGGGGCGCGAAATCCTTGACCACCACGTGGCCGCGATCCCCGCGAACGAGCACCACGTCGGGGTTCCGCCGGCCACCCCGGCTGAGCAGCCGGACGGTGCGTTCGGCGAGGTTCTCCCGGCGGATCCCGTCCACCGCTCCGCAGCGTGCCTGCATGGGCGGAGCATACCGGCCCGGCGGCAGGCGGCGCGCCCGGCGCCGGCGCTCAGGTCCGGGGGCGGCCCGAGCGGCGGCCCTCGAGGAGCAGGGACCAGAGGTGCTGGCGCAGCCACTCCTTGAACTCCGGATCCGCGACCACGTCGAGGAGGTCCGCCTCCAGGAACTCGCGAATCTCCTCGGGCCGGATCTCGTTCGCAGGCTCCACCACGACGCCCTCCTCGCAATCGGGCGGGGCCGCCGCGCCGCCCCGCTCCTCCCCGCCCGGAGCGCGCCCCCGGGTCCGGTCCCGGAACCCTCCGGATCGCCGGCTGGCACGCTTCGTCGTGCCGATCCGCAACGCCCTGCTCATGGGGCCCCCCTCCCCGCGTCTCAGGCGCCCGAGCGCGGGCGACCGATCTCGCCCGCTTCCACCAACATCCGCTTGACGCGACACAGACTCGAGCGCACCGCGTCGTTGGTTCGGGCGGTGCGCTCGGCGATCTCCCGGATGGGAAGATCCTGCTCGTGCCGGAGCAGGAAGACCTCCGCCTGCCAGGACGCGATCTCGCGCAGCCTCCGGTTGATCGCCTCGGCGTACCGGCGCAGCGCCAGGTGCTCCTCGGGGGTGACCTCCGTCAGGGAGGCGGGCCGGGTGAGCTCCGTCGCCGCGCGTGCTCGGCGCAGCTCCTGCATGCGGCTGCGCCGGAGGTAGTTGTTGGAGGTGTTCTTGGCGATGCCGTAGATCCAGGAGAGCAGCGTCGACTGGCCCCGAAAGGCGCGGATGGAGCGGAACACCGCGGTGAAGGTCTCCTGCACCACCTCCTCGGTGTCCTCGTGGTTGCGCAGCCGGCCGTAGATGAAGTTGTAGATCCGCTGGAAGTAGCGCTCGTAGAGCGCGTTGAAGTGGGGCTCGCTCCCGCGGCAGATCTCCTTCACGAGCTCGAGGTCCACATCCCCCTCGGCCACGCGCCCGCCGCATCTCCGGCGAAGACGGGTGTTGTCGGGGGCTTCCTCCGCGGTCCGGGCAGCTCGGGTGCGCGCCAACGCGACGTCTCCTGTGCGATCTACTGGAGTACGTGGCGCCCGAAAGCCGGCAGGTGGCGGACTTTCTCGTGGATTTCGGGGAGCGCGGGATGTCACCGACGGGCCTGATCCCCCTCAGGAGGAGGACTCGAAGGCGGAGCGCGCGGTGCGGGAAGCACCCCGCACCACGCGCGGAGGCCCAAGGGGCGCTCCCGGACCTGTGGGGCCGCCGGCGCCGAAGCGGGGCACGGCGCCGCCCGCGATGCGGACGACCGCGCTCCTCGCCGGGGAAGCGGAGCCATCTCGAGCGCCCTCGCGGGGCTTCATCCCGAGAGGACGGTGTCGAGCCCCTTGGTGCCCGCGACCAGGCTCTGGCGCATGCGGTAGAGGTTGGCCTTCACCGCGTCCTCGGATTTTCCGAGCGCCTCGGCGATGACCTTGATCGGCTGCCGGCGCAGGTGGCGGAGGTGGAAGATCCTGCGCTGGAGGGGCGTGAGGTCGTTGGCGATCACGTCCTCACAGCGGTGGAGGACGCGGCGCGCGTCGACGGCCCGGTCCTGGGGTGGGGTCGGGGCCGCCACCTGCTCGGCGATCTCGTCGTCGAGGGAGGAGAGCCGGAAGCGGGCCTTGCGAAAGCGCCGGTTCACCGTGTTCCGGGCGATGCCGAAGATCCACACCAGCAGGCTGGAGTCGCCCTTGAACGACGCCAGGACCCGGAAGACCGTGACGAAGACCTCCTGGGTCACGTCCTCGGCCTCGGCGGGATCCCGCAGCCGCTTGAGCGCATAGCGGTAGACGCGCGGGAAGTAGGTCTCGTAGAGCAGGTCGAAGTGCTCCCGGCTCCCCGAGAGGATCGCCTCCACGAGCTCCCGATCGGATTCCCAGGGGGTGGGGGGGTGCGGCAAGGTGACGGCTCCTGCGGCATCGCCGTGAGATCGACCCCGGGGTGCGAACCCGGCTGCGCAGCCGCGGCCCCGGGGGTCCCGGTGGCATGGAGACCGGGGCCTGGCGTCCCCCTCCCCTGCGGCGCGGCGTGTGTCGATCCTCCCGGCTTCGGCTTGGGCTTCTCACGTCCATGGGATCTCGGTCCCGCACCCCCACCGAGCAAAGCGCGTGCCATGGCCGGACAGCGGGCAGCTCACGGGCCAGGTGCGCGCGCCTGCTGCCTTTTTGTCGCATTCGGGGGGTTCCGCGTGGGATTCCTTCCCACTCATGGCGGGTGAAGCGACCTTCCGTTTCTGTGGCCGGGGCTTCACCCGGGCGCCGCGGGGCCCGGCGGGAACGCCCCCAGGCGGCCTCGTGGCTTGCCCGGAGGCCGCCGGGAAGGCCGGGCGGGCGGGCTGCGACGGCCCCGAGGCCCGCGCCCGCCCGCGCGTCTGCTGCCGGAGCGGCGCGGCTCCGCCGCAGGTCCCCGGGGCGCCGCGATTCGGCGGCGGGCGCCGCTCCGCGTCACCCGTCGGGGGCCGCTCAGACCTTCCGGGGGACCAGCCACCACTCGCCGTCGATCCGCTCCCAGCGGTCGCGGCGTTCGAGGACCGTGTCCCACCATCGCAGCGGCTGGCCGTTGTCTCCCCGGATCACCACGGTCACCACCGCCACGCCCGGCGCCTCGAGGGCCACGTCGACGACTTCCGTGTAGACCGGCCGGCGCTGCTCGAAGTGGGCGTCCGCGAGGTCCTGGGCGAGATCCGCGTAGTAGTCGGAGAAGGCCTGTTCGGAGCGGAAGAACTCCCGCAGCCGGGGATCGCGGTAGGTGGCGTAGCTGTTGAAGCGCCGAAGGGTGAGCTGGCTGTAGAAGCGCGCCGCGCGCTCGAAGAAGGCCTGGATCTCCGGCGCCTCGACCACCTGCACGCCGAAGGCGGGATCCCCGCGGAGCCCCTCCCCGCCCCCGAGGCCGGGCCACCGCAGCCGGGGAAGCTGGAAGAAACCGTCGTCCTCGGCCCCCGCAGCCGCCCGCCCGCCCGGGGGCTCGCCGCCACCGGAGCCTCCGAACAGCCCGCAACCGCCGACTGCGATGGCGACGGCGAGGCCGAGGACCGGGGCCGCGCGCGGTCCGCTCAAGGGCGCGGTTCCAGCCGCTCGGCGAGCCAGGAGGCGACCCCCTCGATCGGCACGCGCTCCTGCTCCATGGTGTCCCGCTCGCGGATGGTGACCCGTCCATCGCCCTCCGAATCGAAGTCGAAGGTCACGCAGAAGGGCGTGCCGATCTCGTCCTGTCGCCGGTAGCGGCGGCCGATGTTCCCCGCCTCGTCCCAGGCGACGTGGAAGCGGCGGCGCAGCTCGGAGTCGATCCGGCGGGCGGGTTCGGCGAGCTTCTTCGAGAGCGGCAGCACCGCGACCTGTACGGGGGCGAGCGCTGCCGGGAGGCGGAGCACGGTCCGCGTCTCGCCGCCCTCGAGCTCCTCCACGCAGTAGGCGTTGCAGAGCAGCGCAAGGCAGGTGCGGTCGATGCCCACCGAGGTCTCGATCACGACGGGGAGAAAGTGCTCGCCGCGGCGGTCGTCGAAGACCGAGAGATCCTTCCCCGAAAACTCCGAGTGCCGCCGGAGATCCCAGTCGCCGCGGTCGTGGATGCCCTCGATCTCCTGCCAGCCGAAGGGGAAGAGGAACTCGAGATCGGAGGCCGCCCGGGCGTAGTGGGCGAGCTCCTCGGGCGCATGGGGCCGAACCCGAAGGACCCCCTCGTCAAAGCCGAGCTCCCGGTGGAAGCGGGTCCGCTCCTCGATCCAGTGCTCGAACCACCGATCCCGCTCCGAGGGATGGACGAAGAACTCGAGCTCGGCCTGCTCGAACTCACGGGATCGGAAGGTGAAGTTGCGGGGGTTGATCTCGTTGCGGAAGGCCTTGCCGATCTGCGCGATCCCGAAGGGGATTCGCTGACGGGAGACCTCCCGCACCCGCTTGAAGTCGGTGAAGATCGCCTGGCAGGTCTCCGGCCGGAGATAGGCCACCGAGGCCGCGTCCTCGGAGGCGCCGATGAACGTGCGGAGCATCAGGTTGAAGCTCCGCGCCGGGGTGAAGTCGTGCTCCGAGCTCCCCTCCCGTGCCGGGCAGGGACCGGCGTCGTCGAGCTGGTCCGCCCGGAAGCGGCGCTTGCAGGCCCGGCAGTCGACCATCGGGTCGCTGAAGTGCTCGACGTGCCCCGAGGCCTCCCAGGTGCGCGGATGGCCGATGATCGAACCGTCCATCCCCACCACGTCGGCCCGCGCGCGCACCACCCTCTGCCACCAGAGCGACTTGAGGTTCTGCTTGAGCTCGACGCCGAGGGGGCCGTAGTCCCAGAAGCCGTTGATCCCCCCGTAGATCTCGCTCGACTGGAACACGAAGCCCCGCCGCGCGCAGAGGGAGACGATGTCCTCCATGCGAACCCGCGCGGAGGCGGCGGGAGCTTCGGCGGTCTCCACGGACATCGTCTTCCCCTGTCGCGAAAAGGGGGCGCGAGTATCCCCCCAGGGCCCGGGGGTGTCAAGCAGCCGGCGATCCCCCGGAAGCACCGATTTCGTCGAGGAATCGCTCGCTTCGGAGTTCGAGGCCGAGGTGGAAGCGGAGCAGGAGGCGGAGCAGGCGGCACGCCTCGGCCTCCGTCGGAGCGGGGAGCTCCAGCCGGTCGAGATCCGCGAGATCGAGCTCGAGGCCGCGGGCGAGCGCCCGGAGCGTCGCGGCCTCCACCGGCTCGGTGCGATCCCCCGGCCGGATGCACCGCGAGCACACCGGCCCGCCCTCGCCGAGGTGGAAGCGCACCCGCCCGGCCGCCGGGGGGAGCCTGCGCTCGCAGCGAACGCAGCCACCGAGCTCGGGACGCAGTCCGAGCGCATCGAGTCCGTGGAGCTCGAGCACCGCCCGGAGCCCCGCCCGGGGCGCCGCGCGCGCGAGCAGGGCCAGGGAGCCGGTGGCGAAGTCGTAGAGACGGCGCGCGTCCGCCGGCGCCGCCCCCTCCGGCGCGAGGCGCCCGAGCAGCTCGAGCAGGAAGCCGGCGAGGGCGAAGCGCCCGAGTTCGTGCCGCAAGCCCGCGTGGGGATCGAGGAGCACGGCCTGCTCCAGGTGGGCCAGCCCGCCGCGGCGCGGGGGGCGGATCCGGACGCGGAGCCGGTTGGCCAGATCGAGGGTCCCGGGAAAGCGCCGGCGGCTCCGACGCGCCCCCTTGGCGATGGCAGGCACCCGGCCGTGGGAGGGCGTGAGCAGGTGGACGACGCGGTCGGACTCGCCGAGGTCGATGATGCGCAGCACCAGCGCCTCGGTGACGAAGGGTTCCGGGACCACGGCCGGACCATAGCCGCCCGTGGGCGCAGCGGGGCAGCCGCCCTCTTACGGGGCCTCCCCACCCGGGCGCCCGCGGGGCTCGGCGAGCGGAATGCCCTGCTCCGCCGCGATCTCGCGGACGACATCCCGCCTGCGGACCACCTCCGCGGCCGGATCGGGCCGGCCGGTCCAGCCCGCCGGGAGGAGGTCCGGCCACGCGACTCCGAGCAGCGCCAGCCCGACGAGTGCCGCGAGGGCGGC
Source organism: Myxococcales bacterium (assembly GCA_026989995.1). Lineage (GTDB taxonomy): Bacteria > Myxococcota_A > UBA9160 > UBA9160 > JALSIO01 > JALSIO01. Next base: position 2,236 of record JALSIO010000800.1, on the reverse strand, counting down.
CAGGACCCGCGGCGGAAGGGCGAGCCGGGCCCCCCGGCCGACCGCTCCACCGACCGGCTCGCCGAGCCCGAGGACCACGGCCTCGTCGGGATCGAGCCCGAGCGCCTCGCCCACGGTCCGGACGAAGCCCCGCGCGAAGCCGTCGGCGAGCGCGTCGTGGCAGCCGGCCTCGAGCCTCTCCAGGGACCGGCGGGGGATCCGGGTCCGGGCGGCGAGCTCGTCCAGGGAGATTCCCCGGAGCTCCCGCTGGCGCTTCAGCCAGGCACCGACGGATCGGGCCCCGGCCCGCCCCGGGTCGGGGCCGGGGGAGGCGGGGGGGGCCGCCCCTAGCGAAGGATCTCGAGGTAGGCCTCGGACTTCCGACCCCACTCGCTCTCCGGCAGCTGCTCCGCAGCCGCGCTCAGGTGCGGGATCGCACGCTCCCGATTGCCGAGGGCGATGAAGACCTCGGCGATGCGGTAGTTCGCCTCCGCCCGGGCACTCGGCACCGTCGAGATCTCGACCACCTGCCGGAAGAGCTCGAGCGCCCGCATGCGGTTGCCCGCATCGCTCTCGAGGATGCCGAGATCGAGGAGCGCGGGCCAGTACTGCGGGTTGCGGTCCAGGGCGCGCTGGAACGTGGTGCGGGCCTCTGCCAGACGGCCGAGCTTGAACTGGGCCCAGCCCAGGTTGGTCAGCGCCCGCCAGGGGGCGGGGAAGGTCGGATCCGCCACGAGGCGCTCGGCCTCGGCGATGGCCTCCTCGAAGCGGTTCATCTCGATGTAGAGCGCCGAGAGGTTGAGCCGGGCCGGCTGGTGGCCGGGCGCGATCCGAAGCGCCTCGCGAAGGTGCTGCTCCGCCTTGCCGCGGTGCTCCTTCTGGCGGTAGGCCTCGGCGAGGGCGACATGGGTCCAGGCGTCCCCCGGCCGGAGGGCGAGCGCCCGCTCGAGCTCGACGATCGCCATCTCCGGGCGGCCCGATCGGAGGTGGTCGACGCCGAGGTCGTAGTGCACGCGGGCCCGCCGGGCCGGGTCCTGCTCCGGGGCCGGCCCCCCCGGCGTGGCACAACCGAGGGCGGCCGCCGCGATGAGGCCCGCGGCGAGCCCTCCAAGCCTCGTTGCTCCGCGGTGCAGTCCGAGCATCGTCCCCTCCCTGCGCGAGCGCCCAAACCGCACCGGGCCGGCCCGCCGGATGGGGCCGGGCCGGGGCGCCTTTGGGTTCTGCCGGCTCGCCTCTCGGGGTATCGGCCGAGAAGGGGGCCGGCTTGAGGCCGCCCCGCCGCCCCCTCCGGCCCCGGCGAGGCCGCGATCCCGGGCTTTCCACGGGCCCGGGGGCCGGTAGACTACCCGGTCGGAACGGGCGCCCCCCGCGGAGAACGACCCACGTGGGTGAAAAGCCGATCGAGGAGGTCGACGACGTCGCAATCCGCTTCGCGGGCGACTCGGGCGACGGGATCCAGCTCACCGGCACCAAGTTCACCGAGTCCACGGCGCTGGCGGGAAACGACCTCGCCACCTTCCCGGACTTCCCGGCCGAAATCCGGGCCCCAGCGGGAACCCTGGCCGGCGTCTCGGGATTCCAGATCCACTTCGCCTCGCGGGAGATCCGAACCCCGGCCGACCAGCCGGACGTCCTCGTCGCACTCAATCCCGCCGCGCTCCGCGCCAACATCCGGGACCTGCGCCCCGGCGGCCTGCTGGTGGTGAACCGGGACGCGTTCACCACCCGCAACCTGGAGCGCGCCGGCTACACCGGCGACCCCCTGCCGGAGCTCCGTGAGCGGTATCGCGTGGTGGAGGTCCCGATCACCCGCATGACGCGCGAGGCCCTCCAGGACCTCGGGCTCAGCCAGCGGGAGATGGACCGCTGCAAGAACTTCTTCGCGCTCGGGCTCATGTACTGGCTCTACAGCCGCCCCCTCGAGCCCACGCTGCGCTGGCTCGACCAGCGCTTCCGCGATCCGATCCGGGAAGCCAACCGCCGCGTGCTCCTCGCCGGTACCCACTTCGGGGAGACCACCGAGCTCTTCCCGGTCCACTTCGTGGTGCCGCCCGCCAAGATCGAGCCCGGCCGCTACCGGAACATCACCGGAAACACCGCGCTCGCCTGGGGCATCCTCGCCGCCGGCGAACTCCTCGACGCCCCGGTCCTGCTCGGCGCCTATCCGATCACGCCAGCCAGCGACATCCTCCACGAGCTGGCGCGGTTTCGTCACTTCGGCGTGAAGACCTTCCAGGCCGAGGACGAGATCGCCGCC
>JALSIO010000799.1 GCA_026989995.1 Myxococcales bacterium | reverse complement strand
GCCGCCGACGAAGGGGATGCCCCGGCCTGAGACCGGGGCGCAGCGGCACGCCCTCCTCGACCAGGCGATCCTGTTCGCATGGTTGCGCTCCCCCTGCCGCGGCAGACGACGGACCGCCCGTGGGACACCCAGGAGACCGTGCACGGCCCCGGTCAGAAAACCGCCCACCCGGAACTCGCGCCCCACGAGCTCCCCCTGGGAGTGCGTGTTCCGGATCAGGGGATCGTGTTCGGACGCGAGTTCGAGACCGTGTTTGCACAGTGAGGGAGGGGTCGCCGCTCGAGACCGGCCAGGAGGTTCTCCACCGCGAGCTCCGCCATCCGGGCGCGGGTCGCAAGGCTGGCGCTCCCGATATGGGGCGTCAGGACCACGTTCTCCAGCCGAACCAGGGGGCTCTCCAGCGGGAGGGGTTCGGTGCCGAACACGTCGAGCCCGGCCGCAGCGATGTGGCCCGACTCGAGTGCCCGGACCAGCGCCGCCTCGTCCACGATGGGGCCGCGGGCCGTGTTCACCAGGATCGCGCCGCGCGGAAGCATTCCCAGCCGCGCCGCGTCCAGAAGCCCGCGGGTCTCCGGAACGAGCGGAAGGTGGATGCTCAGGAACTCCGACCGGCGAAGCGTTTCTTCGAGGCTCCCCCAGAGGGGCTCGGGCACGCCGGGGAGCTCGCGCCGGGTGCGCGACCAGACGGCCACCCGCATGCCGAAGGCGGCGGCGCGGCGGGCCACGGCGGCCCCGATCGCGCCCGCCCCGAGCACCCCGAGCGTGGCACCGAGGAGGTCCCGGCCGAGCAGGAGTTCCGGGTCCCAGGCCCGATCCGGGGTCCAGCGACCCGCCCGCACGAGGCGGTCTCCCTCGGCCACCCGTCGCGAGGCCGCGAGCAGGAGTGCGAAGGCGAGCTCCGCGGTGGTCTCGGTGAGCACGCCCGGGGTGTGGCCGACGGGAATCCCGCGCCGGGTCGCCTCCTCGAGATCGATGTGGTCCACCCCGACGGAGACGCTCGACACCACCCGCAGCCGGGGGCAGGCCTCGAAGAGGGCGGCATCCACGCGGTCGCAGAGCAGGCACAGGAGCCCCTCGGCTTCCCGAGCGGCGTCGGCGAGCTCGGCGGGGCCGGGCGGGCGCGGTTCGGGCCACACCCGGAGCTCGGACCGTTCCGCGAGCCGCTCGAGTGCCGGCCCGGGAAGCCACCGGGTCGCAAAGACCCGGGGCCGCGCCGGATTCCTCGGTGTCCGGGCATGCGGGCCGCCCACGCCCCGCCCTCCTGGTGTCCCCGTCCGCCGCGGCCCCGCTCGTGGCGGGCGCCACGCGGCGCCCCGAGCACGCCGGAATCTCCCCGGGCCGGGCACCGCGCACCGGGGCCCGTTCCGGGCACCCGGATCGGGCGGCCCCACCGCCTCCCGCACCGGGCGACGGGAAGCTCGCCAAGTCGGAGTGGCCGGGCAAACTGCGTACCCTCGGCGGGGGTCACTCCCCCCGGGCCGACCCCGCCACGCCAGCGGACCGGACCGGAAGCGACCCGGGAGGCTCGCCGGTCCTCGGCGTGGCACCGGCCCGGGCGCTTGACCCGAACCCCCCAAGGCAAATATCGTGTGCGCCCGGTGCCGGACCCCTGATCCCGACTCGGCCTCGCCGCTGAAACGCTCGAGCCGTCTCGGGCGTCCCGCACTCTGCCGCTGCCCCGTCGAACCTGCGAGGAGACCGGCACCATGTCCGAAGCCCCCCATCGCGCACGGCGTGAAACAGCAAGCCTCCGCTTCGCCCGGCTGATCACCCGGCACCGGGCGATCGTGGCCAGCCTGCTGATCCTCTCCACGGGCTTCTTCTTCCTGCCCATCCTGAACGCGGCGCTCACCAACTTCGGGCTCGGGATCTCCTGGCTCCCCGTGGTGCGGATCGATACCAACGCCCGCGACCTCTGGCCGGACCACCCCTTCATCCACGCGCAGGACAAGTTCGCGGGCAAGTTCGGCACCTCCTCGCTGGTGGCCATCGCCGTGATCGTCGAGGACGGAACGATCTTCACGCCGGAGATCATCGCCAAGATCGACCGGATCACGAAGGCCCTCGACGGCCTCGGATACGACTCGAAGACGGACGAGCGCGAGGCGCTGCGCGACAAGCTCGAAGAGGAGGGGAATCTCTCGGATTTCGAGATCCTGAAGCGACTCGACGCGGCCTACCCGCCCTACCCGGTGAACCACGACCAGGTGCAGTCCGTCACCCACCGGAGCACCCGGATCGTGCAGATCGAGCCGGATGGCTCCATCACGAACAAGCTCCTGATGGAGAAGCTGCCGGAGACGCAGGAGGAGGCGGAGGAGCTGCGCGAGCTGGTACGCCAGAACCCGCCTTTCATCTTCGGCCGGCTGGTGTCCCGCGACGAGAAGGGCGCGCTGGTCAGCGCGGGCTTCGTGACGGACCGCCTCTCGGGCGCCGAGGTCTACCGCGCCGTCTTCGAGCACGTGCAGGCCATCAAGGCCCGGGAGGAGACCGACAACGTCAAGGTCTACGTCTCGGGTGCGCCGATCCTCACCGGCTGGGTGCTGAAGCACGCCTACGAGATCCTGGCCTTCCTCCTCGGCACCATCGCCATGATCTTCCTGCTCCTGTGGGGCTACTTCCGCCGATGGCACGGCGTGTTCATCCCCTTCATCGCCGCCATCGCCACCGTGATCTGGGGGCTCGGCTACACGGGCTGGCGCGGGATCACCTTCGACCCCCTGGTGCTGGTGATCCCGATGATCATCACCGCGCGCGCCATCTCGCACACGGTGCAGATGGCCGAGCGTTTCTTCGAGGACTACGAGATCATGCTGCCTCGTCTGGGAAACCCGGACGAGGCGAAGATCGAGGTGGCGACGGTCGCCATGGGCGAGCTCGTCGTGCCCGGCACCCTCGGCATCATCACGGACGTCGCGGGCCTCCTCGTCATCCTCGTGACCTCCATCCCGCAGATGCGCAACTTGGGCGAATTCGGCGCCGTGTGGGTGCTCTCGATCCTGGCCACGGTCGAGATCCTCCACCCCATCCTCATCTGCTACCTGCCGGCGCCGGCGGAGCACGAACACTTCCTGCCCTCGTTCATGGTGCGATTCACCCGCTTCATCGGGTTCATCACCACGCACCCGGTCTACAAGTACGTGGTGGCGGGAGTGACCATCGCCCTGCTCGTCTGGGGCACCTGGATGGCTCTCTTCCACTCGAAGATCGGCGAGGCGAACCCGGGATCCTTCCTCTTCTACCCGGACCACGAGTTCAACATCGCCACCGGGATGATCGCGCAGAAGTTCGGCGGTGTGGACTCGATGGTCGTCTACGCGAACGGCGACCGCGACAACGCCAGCGCCGACTCCGTCCCCATCCGCCGGATGGAGGAGTTCGAGCGCTTCATGGACATCAACACGGATCTCGGGGCCTCGGTCTCGCTGTCGCCCATCCTCCGGCGCTACTGGCGGATGAACCACTACGGCGACCCCAAGTGGCAGTTCATTCCCGAGCACCCGGGCACCGTCCGCGCCGCCATCTTCCAGTTGCAGACCAATGGCCCGCCGGGCTTCCTCCGCCCCTACCTCACCGACGACGGCCGCGATGCCAGCATCTCGTTCTTCTATCCCGACCACAAGGGCGAAACCATCACCACCGCGGTGCTGGCGGCGCAGCACTACATCGAGCGCAATCCCATCGGTGAGGTGATCATCCGGCTCGACAAGGACCGCGCCGAGGCCGACGCCCCCTGGACCGATCGGGACAAGCTCCTCGACCTCCTCTACTACATGCTCGGCCCCATGCTCCCGCCGCGGCATCACACGCTGAACGTGCGCATCCGCCACGGAAGCGACGAAAACCCGAGCTACGAGCAGGTCCCGGTGAGCGTCGCCGGCGTGGACCCGCTGCCCGAGTGGATGGAGGAATTCCGGGAGCTCGCCATCGAGGACTACGAGAACGAACGGGACTCGGTCGAGGAGGGGCAGACCTTCACGTGGCCGGAGACCCTGGCCGACTGGACCCTCGACGACGTCGACCAGTGGTGGGAGTCCGAGGAGTTCGGCGTGCGCGCCGTGGGTGTGAACACCAAGGATCTGATCGTTCACGACCTCAAGGCTGTCGACGGCGTACCCAGGTACCAGCCCACCAACTCCTGGACGCGGGGTGTCCAGTTCGTGATGGCCGGGGGCATCATGGGGATTCTCGCCGCCGTGAACGACGAGGTGGAGCGGAGCCACGTCGCCAACATCTCGCTGATCTTCCTGGTGATCTTCATCCTCCACTCCATCACCTACCAGTCGATCCCGAGCGGCTTCATCATCCTCACCCAGATCGTCACCGCGACCATGGTCTCGCTGGGCTACATGGCCTGGCGGGGGATCGGCCTCAACATCAACACCCTTCCGGTACAATCGGTGGGGGTGGGGATCGGCGTCGACTACGCCATCTACATCGTGGACCGGATCCGCCAGGAGGTGGCCGATGCCGAGAGCATCGACGAGGCCATTCGCCGCGCCGTGCGCACCACCGGAATGGCGGTCACCTTCACCGCGACCACCATCACCGGAGGGATCGTGCTCTGGGTCTTCTCGAACCTGCGCTTCCAGGGAGAGATGGCCTTCCTGCTCGTCTTCCTGATGATCCTGAACATGCTCGGCGCGATCACGGTGGTTCCCGCGCTCTACTCCATCTTCCGCCCCAAGGTGGCCACGGCGCTGCTCACCGAGGAGCAGATGGAGGCCCTGCGCATGCAGAAGGAGCGGGAGCGCAAGCTCGGCCTCCGCGACGACTAGCCGCGCCCGCCCCGCGGACGGCGACCGGGCCGCCGCGACCGGGCAGGCCCCGGCGCCGGAGCTCGAGCGGGCGCGGCGCCCTCCTCCCGCCCCGTTCCGGGGAGAAGGGCCCCGGTGGCACCGCCCCCCCCGGGCGCTTCCCGGAGGGGATCGGTAGGATCCCGCCATGCCCTACGACCCGAGCGAGATCGAGCCGCGCTGGCAGCGCTACTGGCTCGAGAACCGGACCTTCGAGGTCGACGTCGATCCCTCGAAGCCCAAGTACTACGTCCTCGACATGTTCCCCTACCCCTCCGGCGAGGGGCTCCACGTGGGCCACCCCGAGGGCTACACGGCCACCGACATCGTCGCCCGCTACAAGCGCATGCGCGGTTTCAACGTGCTCCACCCCATCGGCTGGGATGCCTTCGGCCTGCCCGCCGAGCAGCACGCCATCAAGACCGGCACCCACCCGCGGATCACCACCGAGCGCAACATCCGGAACTTCCGCCGGCAGATCCAGTCGCTGGGCTTCAGCTACGACTGGTCGCGCGAGATCAACACCTCGGATCCGCACTACTACAAGTGGACCCAGTGGATCTTCTGCCGGCTCTTCGAGCGGGGCCTGGCCTACCTGGCGGAGGTGCCGGTGAACTGGTGCCCCGCCCTCGGCACCGTGCTCGCGAACGAGGAGGTGATCGACGGCAGGAGCGAGATCGGGGGCCACCCGGTGGTGCGCATTCCGATGCGGCAGTGGATGCTCCGGATCACCGCCTACGCGGACCGGCTGCTCGAGGACCTCGATCTCGTGGACTGGCCCGAGCCCATCGTGAAGATGCAGCGGGACTGGATCGGCCGCTCCGAAGGTGCGCGCATCCGCTTCGACGTGGAGCGGCTCGAGGGGGAACTCGTCGAGGTCTTCACCACGCGCCCCGACACGCTCTTCGGCGCGACCTACCTGGTGCTGGCGCCGGAGCATCCGCTCGTCTCCCGGATCACGGCGCCCGAGCAGCGCGAGGCCGTGGAGCGCTACGTGGAGGAGGCCAGTCGCAAGAGTGAACGCTCCCGGCTGGCCGAGGCCGGTGAGAAGACCGGTGTCTTCACGGGCGCCTTCGCGATCCACCCCGTGACCGGGGAGAGATTGCCGATCTGGATCGCCGACTACGTGCTGGCCAGCTACGGCACGGGCGCCATCATGGCGGTTCCCGCCCACGACCAGCGGGACTGGGAATTCGCCCGGACCCACGACCTGCCCATCCGGGAGGTGGTCGCCGGCGGCGACGTCCGCGAGGCCGCGTTCACCGGCGAGGGGGTGGCGGTGAACTCGCAGTTCCTCGACGGGCTACCCACCCCCGAGGCGAAGGAGCGGATGATCGCCTGGCTCGAGGAGCACGGGCGGGGCGAGCGGGCGGTCACCTACAAGCTCCGCGACTGGCTGTTCAGCCGGCAGCGCTACTGGGGCGAGCCCTTCCCGGTGCTCCACCTCGAGGATGGAAGCATCAAGCTGGTGCCCGACTCGGAGCTTCCGGTGCTCCTGCCCGAGCTCGAGGACTTTCGACCCACCGGCGAGTTCGAGCCGCCGCTCGCGCGGGCGAAGGACTGGATCGAGACGGTCGACCCGGAGACGGGGAAGAAGGCCCGCCGCGATCCCAATACCATGCCGCAGTGGGCAGGGAGCTGCTGGTACTACCTGCGGTTCATGGACCCGCGAAACGACCGCGAGCCCTGGTCCCGGGAGGCAGAGCAGTACTGGGGGCCGGTGGATCTCTACGTCGGCGGTGCCGAGCACGCGGTACTGCACCTGCTCTACGCCCGCTTCTGGCACAAGGTCCTCTACGACCTCGGCCTCGTGCACACGCCCGAGCCCTTCCAGAAGCTCGTCAACCAGGGAATGATCCTCGGCTACTCGTACCGCTACTACGACGACAACATCCGCGACGACCCGAATGCCGAGGTCGAGGTCTTCTCCTTCCGCGATGTCCGGGTGGAGGGAGAGCGGGTGGTGCACGCCGCCACGGGGCGCCAGCTCAAGGCACGCTTCGTTCCACCCGCCGAGGTGCGCCACGACCGAGAGGGGCGACCGGTCCACCCGAACCTCCCCCGGCTCGAGCTCGAGGTGGTGGTGGAGAAGATGTCCAAGAGCCGGGGGAACGTGATCAACCCCGACGAGGTGATCCGCGAGTACGGCGCCGACTCGATGCGGCTCTACGAGATGTTCCTCGGACCCCTCGACAAGGACGCACCCTGGTCGACCGAGGGCATCCAGGGCGTCCACCGCTTCCTGCAGCGGGCGTGGCGCCTGCTGCTCGCCGAGGAGGAACCGGGCGAGCCGCTGCGGCCGCTGGCGGAGGGGCGCGGAACCGAGGCACAGCAGCGGCTGCTCGCCCGAACCATCGCCGGCGTGACCGAGGACATCGAGGCCCTGCGCTTCAACACCGCCATCTCGAAGCTGATGGTCTTCGTCCGCGACATCGCCCGGGAGGACCCGCTTCCCCGCGAGGCGGCGGAGGCCTTCGTGCTGCTCCTGTCGCCCTTCGCACCGCATGTCGCCGAGGAGCTGTGGCGCCGCCTCGGCCACGAGCAGAGCCTCGCCTACGAGCCCTGGCCCGAGGCCGACCGGTCCATGCTCGAGGAGGAGACGGTGACCCTCGCGGTCCAGGTGAATGGCCGGCGGCGGGACGAGATCCGGGTGCCCCGCGACGCCTCCGAGGACGAGATCCGCGAGGCGGCGCTCGCGAGCCCCCGGGTCCAGAAGCACCTCGAGGGCCGCGAGCCACGCAAGGTCATCGTCGTCCCCGGGCGCCTGGTGAACCTGGTGGTGTAGGCGGGGGTCCGGAAGGAGCCCCCGCCTCCCCTGCCTGATTCGAAGGCCCTAGAAGGCGACCTGCCAGCCCACCACCACCCGCCAGTCCGTCTCGAGCTGGGGACCGTCGAGGCGCTGATGGACCGGCCTGCCCAGTTCGACGGCTAGGCGGTGGTTCCGGACCGGCCCTCCGGTTCCGATCAGGTTGATCCCAGCCAGGAGGTCGAGGCGCCGGCCGCCCCGGAGCGAGGGATCCACCGTGGGGACCAGCCGGGCATTGAGGTCGTGGTCCCGGCCGTGGATGTCGCCCCAGGCGTTCCACTCGAGACGGAGGCTCGTGGAGACGAAGGGCGCCCACCGCCTCGCTCCGAAGAGCGACGCCGCGTACCGGTGTCCCAGTCGGTAGCCCCTGC
>JALSIO010000798.1 GCA_026989995.1 Myxococcales bacterium | reverse complement strand
CTCGACGATCTTCGACTCGATCAGGACCTGCGGCGTCTGGGTGTCGATGGACTTGACCAGGGCGGTGGCCTCGTCGATCACCGACGGGATATCCTTGATGATCACCGTGTTGGTGCGCTTGTCCACATTCACGGTGCCGCGCTCCGTCAGGAGGCGCTTGACCATCTTCTCGACCTCCTTGACGTCGGCGTAGTTCACGGGCATGAGCTTGACCACGAGGTCTTCGAGCTTCTCCTTGGCACGGCGCTCCTGCAGCCTGGCCTCCTCCTCCTGCTTGAGCACCTCGGCCGGCGCGATGCGCAGCACGTTGCCCACCCGCTCGAAGCCCAGTCCCTTGGTGAGCAGGATGACGTCGAGCGCCTGGTCCCAGGGCACGTCCACGAGGCGGATCGTCACCTTGCCCTTGACCTCGTCCCCGGCGATGATGTTGAGGTCCGAGACGTCGGCGATGAGCCGGAGGACGTCGTTGATGTCCACATCCTTGAAGTCCAGCGAGATCCGCCGCCCCGTGTACACCTTCTCCTGGGAGAATCCGCCCGGAGCGAGCAGGCCCACCGACGAGGGCTCGGCTACCGAGGCCGGCGGGGCCGTCGGATCCGTCGACTCGGCCGCGCGGACCGCCGGCGGCGGGGCTGCCGAGACCCCGGTCCCGGGGAAGTCCACGTAGAGGCGCTCCCCGTCCCGGGAGAGCAGGGGCTCGGCGCCGGCGGCCCGCTTGACCACGACCCGCGTCTCGAGCCCCTCCGTCTCCGGCTGCACGAAGCTGCTGACGAGCGCCACGGCGCCCTCGCCCTCCACCGCCACATGCTGCGCCGCCCCCTCGGCGAGATCCACGCCGGGGAAGCGGAGGATCAGCGTCTCGGCATCCGGCTCGGCGAGCTCGTAGGAAAGCGGCCGGTCGCTCGTGACCACCACCCGGTCCCGGGTGGCCTCGCGCTCCACGGACACACCCACGATCCGGGGTGACGCCGTGGGCTCCGAACCTCCCGCAGCGGCAGCGCGCGCCGTGGTCTCCACGGGCGGACTCCCGTTGGCCGTGGCCGCCTGCCCGTTCGTGTCGGCCGGATCGGTGGCGGCCGCCTTCTCCTCCGCGTCGGCCGGAACGGGCGCCGCGGCCGAAGCGGCGTGCCCGGCCTCCTCCGACTCCGTCCCGGCGGTTCCGGGGGCCGGCGACCCGGCGATCACCGCCGCCACGGGGTCCCCCATCCCGGCGTCGGCCACCGGAGCGGTCTCCGCGGTGGTCTCCGTGGACGACGCCTCGGCGGCCTTCCCTGTGTCCGGGCGGGCCTCGGAGGCCACCGGGCCGGCGATCGACACCTCGGCCTCGGGGAGTGCCCCCTCGTCGGTCGCCGCCGCCGGGTCCTGCATCTGCGCCGCGGCCCCGGCCTCGGGCGCGGGCTCGGCCTCCGGCGGCGCGCCGGGCGAGAGCATCTCGGAACCGGCCGCCTCGGGCACCGCGGCCCGCGCGGCCCAGGGCGCGGGTTCCGCCGGCCCCTCGGCCGCCACGTCCGGGAGGCGGAAAGCCTCGGGGAGGATCACGCTCTCATCGATGACCGGGCTGTCGGATTCGCCCGGCGCGGCGACGTCGAGGACCGCCTCCGCCGCTTCCGCCGGCTCGTCCGCGGCCGCGAGCGCTCCCCCCGAGTCGCCGAAGGCCGCTGCCACCCGCTCTCCGGCGCCGACACCGATCACGATGGCGCCCCCGATCTCGGCCTCGCGGTGCGATGCGAAGGGCTCGTCCGCCCCACCGGCGTCGAGCACCACCCGCAGCTTGTCGAGGTGGCTTCCGAGCCGGATCTGCCGCACGTGCCGCGTTCCCACCGGGATGATCCGCGAGGGAATCGCGGATTCGGCGCCGTAGAGGTCGAGCACCAGCCGATCCGGGTCGACCAGCGTGAAGGCGTCGATCTCCTCCGGACGGCCCTCGGCGCGGAGCCTCAGGACCGTGCCGGCGGCATCCGCGTCCACCTCGATGTCGGTCAGCAGCGCCCCGCTCGCCGTGGAGGGGGACGCGGGCTCGCGCACCTCCTCCTCGGCAGGCGCGTCCGCCGCGGCAGCACCGGGATCCTCGGTCTGCCCGACTTCGTCCACCGCGGGTGCCGCCGAGACCGCCGGAAGCTCCTCGGCCCGCCGTGCGATTCGGATCGCGAGATCCTCACCGCCGGCGTCGATCCGGTAGTCCACCGGACCGGTGAGCGGCAGGGTGAGCCGCGTCTGGGGCTCGCCGGTCGCGGTCAGGAAGGTCTCCACCTCCACGGCCTCGACCCCCGCCGCAGCCACCGGAATCCGCTCCGTCGTCTCCTCCGGCCGAACGCCGGCGAGGTCCACCACGAGCCTTCGGGGCTCCTCCATCTCGAAGGCGGTGAAGGCCGCCTCCTCGACGCCAGGGAGCTCGAGCACGAGCTCGCCACCGTCGCGGTGGACCCGGATCCCTTCGAGGATCTCGGGCGCTGCGCCGGCTGGCGTCGCTGCCAGGGCGACCGCAGCGGCCCCGGCCACGAGCAGCCCCCTGCTACCGAATCGATCCAGAATGGACACGCGCATCGCCCCTCACCCTCCCTGCTCGTGGCGAATTCGCATCTCGATGTCCTTCGCCGTCCTCGCGCCGAGGTAGTCGACGTAGACCTCCTTCACGAGGACCACGCTATCGCCGATCTCGACGATCTCACCTTCGTTCTTTCCGATCCGGGCCCCCTCGCCCACGATGTAGCCCCGGCCCGAGGGGTCCTGGATCAGTGCCCGCGGCCGGCTCGCCGACCACACCACCCCCACCAGAGACAGCTGATTCAGGTCGAACTGCTCGAGCGGCCCCCGCTCCGTCTCGCTCTCCACCTTCTTCAGGTCCAGGACGAACGAGCGGAACGGATCCCGTTTTCCTGTCGGGTCGTACGCGTAGCCCTCCTCGACGGTCCCGAGGCCCGCCTCCTCCGCGGGCTCCGCCTCGCCCTTCGCGGCTGCACGCCGGGCCTGGGCCTCGAGCCGGGCCCGCTCGGCTGCGTACTCCTGCGTCGTGGGACCGAGCTCGTCGTTGCCGCAGGCCAGAGCACCCGCCAGCACGACCCCCCCAAGCGTCCAAACCAGCCATCGCCTCACGCCCTGGGCCCTCCCCGGCGGCCGGCGGCGGGGCCGCGCGGCGCTCCACCCCCGCCGGCTTCGTCCACGAAGCGGAATGTCGTCACCTCTCCCCGCACGGACAGGACGGTCTCGGTCGAGTTCTCCCGGTCGATCTCCATCTCGATCTCCCGGACCGTCACGATCCGGGGCAGGCGCGCGATCTTGTCGAAGAACCGTGCCACCTGGTGGAAACCGCCCGTGAACTCCACCTCGATCGGAACCTCCGCGTAGAATCCCCGCACCACCTCCTCCTTGGGGCGGAAGGCCCGGAACTCGAGGCCCGCGTCCTTGCCCAGCGTGCTGATGTCCGTGAGCAGGATCGGCAGCTCCTTCGAATCGGGAAGCTGGCGCAGCGCCGCCTGCAGCGTCCGCTGGAGCTCCTCGAGCTCCGCCTGGAAGGCGGGGAGGTTCGCGGCCACCGACCGCGCCTCGCTGAGCTCACGCTGGAGCTGGAACTGCCTGGCCCGGAGCTGCTCGAGCTCCTCCGCCGCAGGCCGGTACAGGAACCAGGCGTAGACCCCCCCCACGAGCACCATCAGCGCGGGGGCCATGGCGAGCCGGTAGGGCTTCGGGAGGCCGGCGAATCGCTCGATCGCCTGGTTGATCTTCTCCGTGCCGAGCTCCATGGCGTCCCCCTACCGCGCGCCGCCAGGCGCCGTCGCCGCCGTCCCTGCGGCAGCCAGGTTCTCTCCGGCCTTGCTCTCCTCGTCGGGATGGCTGAGCCGGGCGTGGACCTCGAAGCGGGCCAGCTTGAGCCCGCTGCGCTCCTCGAACTCCGTACCCTCGAGCTCCACCGAACCGAAGTAGGGAGACTCCTCGAGCCGGGTGAGCAGGTCCGCCACCCGCTCGTTGTCGAGGCTCATGCCCTCGAGCTCCACGTGCCCGTCGGCGGTGGCCCGCAGGCGGGTGATCCAGAGCCGATCGGGAATCCGGCTCGCGAGCTCGTCGAGCATGTGCACCGGACCCGACCGCGATCTCTCGAGCCCCCGGATCACGCTCAGCTTGGTCTCGATCTCCTCCTTCTGCTGGCGGAAGGCCTTGACCTGCTCGAGCTGCTCCTGGTACTGGGCGAGCTCGCCGTTGAGATTCGTGATGTTGGTCCGCACGGAATCCATGCGGCTGCGCAGCGAGTAGTGGAAGAGGGCGCAGCCGATCACCGTCACCACCACGGCCCCGCCGATCCCGATCAGCTGGTGCCGGATGTCGGCGCGGCGCCGTTCCTCGCGAACCGGAAGCAGGTTGATGCGGATCATCGGTCGTCGAGCCTCCTCAGCGCGAGCCCGATGCCGACGCCGAGGCGGGGGCCGAGCTCCTCCAGGCGCTCCGGATCGAAGCGCTTGTTGGGGCGCATGCGGGCCAGCGGATTCATGATCGAGACGGGAAGTCCGGTGCGCTCGTGGAAGGCCTTGTCGAGGCCCGGGACCTGGGCGGAGCCCCCGGAGAGGACGGCCCGGGTCACGTCGTTGCCGGCCGCGGTGGCGCTGAAGAACTCGATCGAGCGGGCGATCTCGCCGACGAGGCTCTCGGTCACCGAGCGCATCGCCTCCTCCACCTCCTGCGGCACCACCTCCTGGTCCTCCTCGGAACCGCTGCCGCCGATCTTCATCCGCTCTGCTTCCTCGAAGCCGAGGGAGAGCACCTTCTGGATCTCCTCGGTGTACTGGTTGCCTCCGGCGGAGACGTCCCGGGTGAAAAGCGGCATGCCGCCCTGCACCACGTCGATGTGGACCGTCTGGGCCCCGATGTGGACGAGTGCGGTGACCTCCTCGCTGGTGCCGTAGTTCGCCTCGTAGGCGTTCTGCACCGCGAAGGCCGCCACGTCGATGATGGCGGGCCTGAGCCGGGCCTCGCCGAGGACCTGCACGTAGTCGTCGATCAGGTCCTTCTTCACGGCCACGAGCAGCACATCCATCTGCTCCTCGCCTTCCGCCTCGGAGAGGATCTGGAAGTCGAGGTTCACCTCGTTCACGTCGAAGGGGATGTATTGCTCCGCCTCCCACCGGATGGACTCCTCGAGCTCCTCCTGGGACATCTTCGGGAGCGCGATCTTCTTGACGATCACCGAGTGCCCGGAGACGGCCGTGCAGACGTCCTGCGCTCGGATCTTTCCGTCCTCGAGGGCTGCGCCGATCGCCTCCACGATGGCGCCCGAGTTCAGGAAGGCGCCCTGGACGATCGATTCCGGAGGCACCGGCGCGGTCCCCACCCGGAGCAGGTCGAATCCGTCGGGGGCGGGCGCCAGCTCCACGGCCTTGACCGAGGATGAGCCGATGTCGAGCCCCACGAGCGAGCGCGCGCCGAATCGCGAAAAGAGCCTCACCGTTGGTCTCCTCTACCGCTGTGCGGAATGGCGGCCGGTACCGCCCCCTCCCGCATCGCCCTCGAAGGGTCCGAAGACCTTGTCCTTGTCGGAGAGCTTGAGATCGAGGGCGAGGAGGATCTTCCGCTTGGTGTTCAGCCGGCAGGGCCGCCCGCTCTCGACCCGGTCGATGGTGAGCGTCGACAGACCGGCCTTCCGGGCGAGCTCCGCCTTGCTCATCATCCGGGCCTCGCGGTATTGCTGAACCCGATTGGCCGCCAACTCACCCCCCTCGCGCGCCCACCCCGCCCCGCGCAGGGGCCGCCCCGAGACCGAGGCGCGTATCGGCCTTCGGTTCCGGGGACTTGAGGAGGCGTCGAGCATCCATTCGGGTGGTCTTCGTCACGTTCCTGAGCACGCAGCACGGGCGCGGACTTGCGGCGCCGCACGCGCGTCGCCCGCGCCCCCCCCGGGGGCGTGAGCCCCTCAGCACCCGGCCGAGGACGGCCGATAGGCCCCACGTGGACCAACCGGCCTGCTCCGAGCACGTCCTCGTGGTGGACGACGACCCGTCGCTGCGGGAGAGCCTCGGCCTGGTCCTCGCCTCCGAGGGCTTCCGGGTGAGCACGGCCGAGGACGGCCCGAAGGCCCTCGAGCTCGCCCACCGCGACCCGCCGGATGTGGTCTTCTGCGATCTCCGGATGCCCGGCCCCTCGGGTCTCGAGCTCCTCCCCGAGCTCGCCCGGGCGCTCCCCTCCGCCACGCTGGTGCTGATGAGTGCCTTCGGCACCGACGATCTCGCCGTGGAGGCGATCCGGCGGGGTGCCTACGACTACCTGGCCAAGCCCTTTCCGCCCTCCGAGGCGCTGCTCTGCCTGCGCAAGGCCCGGGAGCGGGAGCGGCTCCGGCGGAGCCGCGACCTCCTCGCCCGGGACCTCCGCCGGGCCGTGGGCGAGCGTCCCATCGTCGCCGCCTCGGAGGCCATGGCGTCGGTGCTCGAGCTCTGCGAGCGCGCGGCGGAGTTCAAGTCCACGGTGCTGCTCACGGGGGAGAGCGGGACGGGCAAGGAGGTCCTCGCCCGCGCCATCCACGCGCAGTCCCCGCGTCGCGACGAGGCCTTCGTGGCCGTGAACTGCGGGGCGATTCCCGAGAATCTGCTCGAGAGCGAGCTGTTCGGTCACGTCCGAGGCGCCTTCACCGGTGCCACCCGTGCGCGGCGCGGACTCGTCGCCGAAGCCCACGGAGGCACGCTCTTCCTCGACGAGATCGGGGAGCTCCCGGTGGGCCTCCAGGTGAAGCTCCTGCGGGTGCTCCAGGAGGAGGAAATCCGGCCCGTGGGCGACTCGAAGAGCCACGCCGTGGATGTGCGCGTCATCGCCGCCACCGCCCGCGACCTCGCGGAGGAGGTACGCCGGGGCCACTTCCGCGAGGACCTCTTCTA
>JALSIO010000797.1 GCA_026989995.1 Myxococcales bacterium | reverse complement strand
ACGCGGAAGACCGCCCGGAAGAAGGCCACCCGCCGGCGGCGGAAGTCGGCATAGGGCTTCCGCGGGAGGCCCGGTCGTCGGGCCGGCCGCTCCACCACTGCTCCGCGCGGGGGAGGCGGCGGGCCGGCCTGTCCGGTACGAGGCCAAAGGACCCCGGCTGGCATCCGCCGGCCGGGGTCTCCTCGTTTCGGATCGCCTCCGTGCCGGTGCGGGCCTGCTGGGGAACGGGCTGCTATGTGGGTATATCCCCTCTGTCCGGACCCGCACGGGCGGGCCCCGGGTTCCCTCGGGGCGACGCGGGCAGCGAAGCGGGGGGCCAGGCGGGGGAGGCATGCCTGGAGGCGGCATGCTTGGCGCCGTGCCGGACGGCGCCTATCCTGCCTCCTGTCCCGGGGCGCACGTGCCGCCGCCCCCTCCGGGGCGGAGGCACCAGGGAGGTGAGTCATGGCCCGGATCACCATCGAGGACTGCACCCGCCGGGTTCCGAACCGGTTCCACCTCGTCCAGATGGCGGCCATCCGGGCCAAGCAGCTCAAGAAGGGCGCCCGACCGCTGGTCGACGCGGAGGACAACAAGGAGGTGGTGCAGGCCCTGCGGGAGATCGCCGCGGGCTACATCAAGCCCGACTATGGCGACCAGTCGCCGCCCCGCACCTAGGCCTCCTTAGCCGACCACCTCCACGGGGACTTGGAAGCGGAAGGTGCTCCCACGCCCGATCTCGCTCTCCACCTCGATCGAACCCTTCAGGATCCCGAGCAGGTCGCGAGCAAGCGCGAGTCCGAGCCCCGCGCCCCGGTACCGGGTCGAGGAGAGTTCGTCCACCTGGTAGAACTCGTCGAAGAGGAACTGGCGGTCGTCCGGCGCGATGCCGATGCCGGTGTCCTCGACGGCGCAGCGCAGGACGCCGGCCTGCACCTCGGCCGCGACGCGGATGGTCCCCCGCGGTGTGAACTTCGCCGCGTTGTCGAGCAGCAGGAACACGATCTGCGAGATCATGCGCAGGTCGGTGCGGATCTTGGGGAAGGGAGAGGCAATCGCGCGTTCGATCTCCACGGGCTTGTCGCCCAGGGTGTCCTGGATGCTGAAGATCGCCTCCTCGACCACGTCGGGGAAGTTGACCTCCTGGCGGGCGGGCCGCATCTCGCCCTGCTTGATCTTCCAGAGGTCGAGGATGTTCTGGAGGGTGCGGAGGAAGGCCGTTCCCTCGTCGAGGGCCTGGCGCAGCGCCGACCGCGCCTGATCCGAGATCCGCTCGTTCTCCCCGGCGAGCACCGAGATGATCGCCTCGATGATCGCGTTGAGTGGAGTCCGGAGCTCGCGCGACATCTTCTCGATGAAATCGTTCTTGAGCTGTTCGACCCGGCCGAGCTCCTCCCGGCTCCGCCGGAGCTCGATGTCCTGGGCGAAAAGGGCCTCGGAGAGTTCGAGGAGACGGGCCTCCGGCACCTCCCCGGTGGCGTGCTTCCGGCGAAGCCTCTCGACCTCCCGGGCGAGGTGGTCGTGGTCGAGTCGCAGGCCGAGCTGCTCGGCGAGGCGCCCGAGCACCGCGCCGGCGTCGGCGGGGGGCGCTCCGGCGGGGCCGGCCACCAGCGCCCCGTGGCTGCGGCCGGCATAGGCGAGGGGGTGGCCGAAGAGCTCCCGCCCCGAAAGCGGGCCCGGGGCGTCGCCCGCGGGCCGGTGCAGCGAGTGGCTCGAGGCCACCACGAGGCGGGCAAAGCGTTCGACCTGCCGGGCGGCGCGCCGCGCCTCGTCGGCGGTGGCGAAGCCCGCCGCCGCAGCCAGCCGCGGAGGTCCCTCGGGCCCGCCGAGGAAGAGCAGCGCCGGCGCGCCCCCCAGGCGCTCGGCGAGGCGGGCCACGCCAGCCCGGAGGACCCGCGCGAGGTCTTCCTGGTCAGGTCCTTGTCCGGAACTCATGGGAGGCCTTCTCCGGCGCCGCAGTGCTAGAAGCGGCTGTCATCCTCGATTTCGATGGGCTCGAGCGGCTTCTCTTCCGCCTCCGGTGCGCCGTCGGCGTCTCCCTCGAGGGCCAGCTTGGTCTGGAAGTCCGCCGGATTGGAGGCGGCCTGCAGGGCCGTCTCGACGGAGATCTTGCTCGCGCGCAGGAGGTCGAGCAGGTGCTGGTCGAAGGTCTGCATCAGCTCGGAGCGCCCCCGGGCGATGAACTCGGTGAGCTCCGCCGTGCGGCCGGGATCCTTGATGCACTCCTGGATGGTTCGCGTGGTCCGCATCACCTCCACGGCCGGCACCCGGCCGTCCCGCTTCTTGTTGGTCAGAAGGCGGAGCGAGATCACGGCCTTGAGGTTGTCTGCGAGCCGGGCGCGCACCTGCGGCTGCTCCTCCGAGGGGAAGAAGGAGACGATGCGGTTGATGGTGGAGACCACGTCCGAGGTGTGGATGGTCGAGAAGACCAGGTGCCCGGTCTCGGCGGCCTTGAGGGAGGTATCGACGGTCTCGAGGTCTCGTAGCTCGCCCACCATGATCACGTCCGGGTCCTGGCGCAGGGCAGCGTGGAGGGCGTCCGGGAAGGAGCGGGTATCGGTCCCGATCTCGCGCTGCGTGATGATGCTGCGCTCGTGGGCGAAGACGAACTCGATGGGATCCTCGATGGTGATGATCTTCGCCTTTCGGGTGCGGTTGATCTCGTTGATCATCGACGCCAGCGTCGTCGATTTGCCGTTTCCGGTCGCCCCCGTGACCAGCACGTAGCCGCGCTGCAGACGGGTGATCTCGCGGAGGCTGCCGGGGAGGTTCAGCTCCTCGAAGCTCCGGATCGAGAGCGGGATCACCCGGAGCACGATGTTGAAGCAGCGGCGCTGCCGGGAGATGTTGACCCGGAAGCGCCCCTCGCCGGGCAGCTCGAAGGCGAGGTCGAGCTCGTCGAAGTCGAGACTGCGCTCGTAGGGATCGTCCGCGAGCAGGAGGTTGGCGATGGCCTCGGTGTCCGCAGGGGTGAGCACCTTGTAGCGGAGCTCGACGAGCTCCCCGTGGAAGCGGTAGAGCGGCAGGTAGCCGACCTGGAAATGGATGTCCGAGGCCCCCTTCTCGATGCCCAGGCGGAGCAGCCGGTGCAGCGTGTCCCGATCCATCCGCAGCGGACCTCCTGCGGTGCCCCGCCCGAGGCGGCGGGGCCCACGGGGCGTATCGGCGAGCGGCAGGGCCCCTTGACCGTTCGGAAGCCCGGTCTCAAGCGCGCGCTGGGCTATTCTGGGCCCCGGTGGGGTGGCGCCCCTCGGGGAGGTCCGGGGGCTTCCCGGAGCATGTGGGGAGCCTCCCCCCGAGCGTGCCGGAGGTTTGCCGCGGAAGCGACCCGGAGGCGGAGTGAGCCCATGCGCCGGCGGAATGCAGCTCGCCGTACGGATCGCGGCTCCGGCCGCCCGGCGGCCCGGGCCGGAGCCCGCCGGTCGGTCCTGGTCCTGTTGGTGGCCTCGACCGGGCTCGCCTCCGGTGCGGTGGCCGGGCAGGAGGCTGAGCGGGCCGGGCAGTCCGTTCCTCCGGTGTCGCTCGAGGAGCTTCTCGCCCTTCCGGAGACCTACCGCCCGCGCCTCGAGCAGCGGGGGGGTGCCACCCGATCGGAGTGGAGGGAGCGTTTTCGGGTGGCACGGGAGGAGGTCGAGGCGGCCCGGGCCGGCCTGGCGCGGGCCCAGGCGGAGCTCGAGGCCCACGCGGGGACGGGAGGCGACTGGAACCTGGCACCACCGGGGGTGGGTTCCGGCCTCACCGGCGACGCGCGAGCCGGGCAGCTGCGCGCCGAGATCAAGCGCTACCGCAAGGAGCTCGAGCGGGCCGAGCGACAGCTCCGGGAGCTCGAGGTGGAGGCGGAGCTCGCGGGAGTCCCCGAGGATTGGGTGGCGGGTGAGGTGCCGTCCGCGCCCCCCCGCTGATCCGTGGCGGAGATGCCCGGGTCCTGCTAACCGTTCGCACCGTCTCCCTCCCCGGGCCCGGGCGAGGCGCGCGTGGGGCAGCCGGAGCGCCCCCTTCGCGGGGTCGTGCACCCGGGGGCGGGTGGAACGGAAGGCCGACAGGAAGGCGGAGCGGAAGACCGAGGGGAAGGGCGAGCGGAAGGCCGGACGGGAGACCGGACGGCAGACCGGACGGGAGACGGAACCCAAGACGGAGCGGGAGACGGACCCGGCCGCGGGGACCCCGGCGAACGGGCCGAGCACCCCGGCGCGGGAGGGAGGACCCCCATGGCCGAGCCGGCAGACCGGATGGAAGCGACCGAGGCGACGGCCGTGCATGCGGAGGCCGGCCGGGAGTCCGGCGAGCCCGCGGTGCTCGTGGACTCCGTGTCGATGCTGATGGTGGTCGGCGGGATCCCGGCCATGTCCCTCTTCTTCGTGGTCCTCTTCCTGCTGACCGCGGCCTTCGACCTGCCCTTCTAGGCGCCCGGGCGCGCCGCCGCGGGGAGGCCGTCCCTCCCGAAGCGTGCGGTCGCGCAACCGCCCGCGACCGCGATGCATTGCGGCTTCGGCCGCACTGCCCGCGCAGGAGTGCGCAGAGCTGCGGGGAACCGCGCCGGGCCCCGTGGCTTTGGGGCCGCAGCAGTTTTTCTCCATCGAAAACAGCTAGTTACGGCTCAACTGGAGATCGGCCGGGGCCGAAGAGCCCCATGTGATGCCGGTCATGCTTCCCCCCCGACGACTCCTGGCGACGGCCCTCGGGCTGGGCCTGCTCGCCGGCCTGTCCGGCGGCTGCATGTCCCCTCCGCCGCCGCGGGCGGTCCACTTCGACTACTTCCGCGCGCCCGCGCCCGGCGACCCCTGGACCCCGAAGATCGCCGGATGGCAGGCGCGGGAGCGCAGGAGTCTCGCCCGCGTGGATCTCGACGGCCCGGCCGAGGTCTCGGGCTCGGGCGTGGGCAGCCGACCGCCTGGACGAGAGCAGGCCACCACCGGCCTCCGCGCCAAGTACGTCACGTGGAGACTGGAGCGGAAGCGGGCGCTCGCGAGGGAGCTCGTGGCGTGGCTGCAGGCGCAGGCCCGCGAGCACTACATCCCCGATGGCCCCATCGACCACTGGGCGACGCTCGAGGAAACCCTCGTGCGGGGCGGCGACGACTGCGACGGCCTCGAGCTGCTTGCCTACCACTTCCTCCTCGACCAGGGCTTTGGCCGGGAGGAGATCTACCGCGCCATCGTCGTCCGCCCCTCGGACGGACAGCACCACATGGTGACCCTCTGGTTCGAGCGCCGCGACGACCCCTGGGTGCTGGATCCCACCGGCGCCATGACCTCGGAGATGGTCCGCATGTCGCAGCGGCCGGACTGGGTGCCCCTCAAGGTGTTCAGCGAGACCGAGGAGTACACCGTCCGCCCGCTTCCCAGTGGCGGCTACCGCTACGCGGCCTTCGCCGCCGGGCGGAGTTCCCGCTAGCCGCTTCCGCCCGCTCCGCGACGCCCCCTCCGAGGCCGGTATACTCGCGCCTGCCATGGGAGCCCCCCTCCGCGCGGTCGCGTCCTGCCTCGCCCTTCTCCTCGCCCTCGGCGCGTGCAGCGGTGGGGGAGGGCAGGGGGCGGATCGCGAGGAGACCTTCCGGGTGGCGCTGCTCACGCCCGGGTCGGTGGCCGATGGCGGCTGGAACCAGGGCGCGTACGAGGGCCTGCTCCGCATCCGCGACGAGCTCGGCGCCGAAGTCTCCCACGTGGAGACGCGCAGTCCGGCGGAGTCCGAGGAGGCCTTCCGGGACTACGCGCGCCAGGGCTATGACCTCGTCTTCGGACACGGCTTCGAGTACCAGGAGCCGGCGGCCCGGGTGGCCGCGGAGTACCCGGAGACGATCTTCGTCACGACCTCGGGCAAGCTCGTCCGGCCGAACCTCGCGCCCATCGTCTTCCAGCTCGGCCAGGTGACCTACCTCTGCGGGCTGCTCGGCGCCCGGGTCTCGGCCACCGGCAAGCTCGGCCTGGTGGGCGGGGTGGAGCTGCCCTCGATCAGGGGGACCTTCGTCGCCTTCCGGGCCGGGGCGGCCTCCGCGCGGTCGGACGTCGAGGTCCGCGAGGTCTACACCGGGAACTTCAACGACGTCGCCGCGGCCCGGGAGGCGGCCCTCGCGCTGCTCGAGGAGGGGGCCGACGTGCTCATGCACCAGGCCAACGATGCCGGGCGCGGGGTGTTCCGGGCCGTGCAGGACCACGCCGCGCGGGGGCGCCGGGTCTTCGCCTTCGGTACCAACCGGAACCAGAACGACATGGCCCCGGACGTGGTCCTCGGCTCGGCGGTCATCGATCTCCCGCGTGCGCTCCTCGACGTGGCCCGGCGGGTGCGGGAGGGCCGCTTCGAGGCCCGGCCCCTGCGGCTGGGCCTTCGGGAGGGGGCGGTGCGCCTGGAGCTCAACCCGCGTCTTCGGCACGTCGTCCCGCCCTCGGTGCTCGACGAGCTCGCCCGCCGGGAGCAGGACATCCGCGAGGGCCGGCTCGAGGTTCCCGGCCTCGAGTTCTAGGCCGCGACCGGTGGCCCCCGAAGTCCCCCTGGTCGAGCTCGAGGAGATCCGGGTCCGCTACGGCCCGGGTCCCCCCGCGCTCGACGGTGTCCACTTCGCGGTGCTTCCGGGCGAGATCCACGCCCTGCTCGGCGAAAACGGCGCCGGAAAGTCGACCCTGGTCAAGGTGCTGGGCGGGCTGGTGTGCCCGGAGCGGGGAATCGTTCGCATCGGGGGCCGGCCCGTGGATCTGGACCACCACGATCCCCAGGCCGCGCGGCGGGCCGGGATCGGCATCGTGCACCAGCACCCGACGCTCGTTCCCGCCATGACCGTTCTCGAGAACCTCGCCTTCGCGGATCCCCGCGGAGGCCTCTTCTACCGGCCCGAGCCACTCCGGCGCGACGCGGAGCGCGTCCGGAAGCGCTTCGGCCTCGACGTGCCCCTCGATGCCCGGGTGGAGGAGCTCTCGGTCGGCCAGCGGCAGCGGGCGGAGATCCTTCGCGCGCTGCTGCGCGGCGTGCGCGTGCTGGTCCTGGACGAGCCGACGGCGGCCCTCACCCCGCCCGAAACCCGGGCACTGCTTCCGGCTCTGCGCGAGCTGGCCGGGGCCGGTCGCGGCGTGGTCTTCATCAGCCACAAGCTGGAGGAGATTCGCGGGCTGGCGGACGCCGTGACGGTGCTGCGGCGCGGGCGGGTGGCCGCGGAGCTCCGGGGAGCCGCGATCGCCACCGCCGACCTGGGCCGCCTCATGCTCGGGCGCAGGCTGCCGCCGCTTCCCCGGCGGCCCGGGCCGCCGGCGGCCGGCGCCCCCCTCCTGGCACTGCGGTCGCTCGCCTGCCCGGGGATCCGGGAGCAGAGCCGACTGCGCGACATCGAGCTCGAGGTCCACCCGGGCGAGATCGCGGGCATCGCGGGCATCGACGGCAACGGGCAGCGGGAGCTCGAGGAGGTGCTCGCGGGGTTGCGGCCGCTCGTCGGG
Source organism: Myxococcales bacterium (assembly GCA_026989995.1). Classification (GTDB taxonomy): domain Bacteria; phylum Myxococcota_A; class UBA9160; order UBA9160; family JALSIO01; genus JALSIO01. Next base: position 693 of record JALSIO010000797.1, on the reverse strand, counting down.
GGGCGGGTCGAGGTGCGGGGTCGGCCGGTGACGCCGCTTTCGGTACGTGCCCTCGCGGAGCGCGGTGCGGTCCTCATCTCGGGCGACCGGGAGCGCACCAGCCTGATCCCGACCTTCCCGCTCCACGAGAATTTCCTTCTGCGCCGGAGCCATGACCCGCGCTTCCGGCGCCTCGGCCTCATCCTTCGCGATGTGGTGCGCGAGGCCACCCGGCGCATCCTCCACCGCTACGACGTCCGGCCTCCGGACCCCGATCTGCCGGCCGGGGCGCTCTCCGGCGGAAACGCGCAGAAGCTGGTGGTGGGGCGGGAGCTCGCCGACGAGCCGGACGTGATCGCGGCCTTCCACCCCACCCGGGGGCTCGACGTGGGCTCCGCGCGCTTCGTCCACGAGTGCCTGCTCGAGCGACGCGACGCCGGGGCCGCGGTGCTGCTGGTCTCGACCGAGCTCGAGGAGGTGCGCGCGCTCTCGGACCGGCTCTTCGTGATGGCGCAGGGACGGCTCCTCCCGGTGCATCGGGAGGCGGACAGCGGGGAGCTCGGCGCGCTGATGTTGGGCTCGGGGCGGCCCGCATGAGGAGCACGCGACGTCGGCTGGAGGCGGGAGCGGGTGCGGTGATCCGGGCCGGGGGCGGGCTCCTCGCGGGCCTCCTGCTGCTCACCCTTCTGCTCGCACTGCTCGTGGAAGACCCGG
>JALSIO010000796.1 GCA_026989995.1 Myxococcales bacterium | reverse complement strand
GCGTCCATGTCCCCCCGAGCTCTAATGTGGCGGGCCCGCGCGGCACCCCCGACGGGGAGGCCGCCCGGGCGGGGAGAGGGGCGTGAGACGGCTGCTCGTGGTTCCGGCGGCGCTGGCTGCCGCCCTGCTCTACCTCCTGCTCGACGCCCAGTTCGGCCTCCGGGCCTGGGCGCGGCTGGCCGAGCAGGTGGCCGCGGTCCGCACGGAGAACGAGGCGTTGCGCGGCCGGATCCGCGACCTCGATGCGGCAGCCCGGGCGCTCGAGGGGGATCCGTTCGCGATCGAGAAGGCCCTTCGGGAGGATCTCCACTACGCCCGACCCGGGGAGATGGTGGTGGTCATTGCACCGGAGGAGTGAAATCCGGCCTCGCCGGAGCCGAGATGATGAAGGAACGACTCCAGCAGAAGCTCGAGGAGGCGGTCGCCGGCCTGCTGCGGAGCACAGGGGCCGAAACCGCGGTCCCGGAGGTGGCGCTCGAGGTTCCCCGGAACCCGGAGCACGGCGACTTCGCCTCCAACGCGGCGCTCGTCCTCGCCCGCCCGCTCAAGCGGCCTCCGCGGGCCATCGCGACCGAGCTCGCCGAGCGGCTGCGGGGGGAGACCGAGCTCCTCGAGGACATCGAGATTGCCGGGCCGGGTTTTCTCAACTTCCGCCTCCGGCGGGATCGCTGGCACGGCGTCCTGAAGCAGATCCTCCTCGAGGGGCCTGGATTCGCCTCGGTCCCCGCCGAGGTCCCCGAGCGCGTGCAGGTGGAGTTCGTTTCGGCCAATCCGACGGGACCGCTGACCCTCGGGCATGGCCGCCAGGCCGTGCTCGGCGACAGCATCGCGCGGCTCCTCGCCGCCCGGGGCCACGAGGTCACCCGCGAGTACTACTTCAACGACGGCGGGCGCCAGATGCGCGTGCTCGGGGAATCGGTGAAAGCCCGCTATCTCGAACTGCTCGGCCGGGCGGCGCCCCCGCCGCCGGAATGCCTCGAGGAGGGGGGCGCGTGGCCGGGGGAGATCGACGGGCTGCCCGTGATCTTCCCCCGCGACGGCTACCAGGGCGACTACGTGCGGGAGATCGCCGAGGCGCTCGTCGCCGAGTACGGCGAGGACCTGGTCGACGAGGCGCCGGACGGCCGTTTCCGGCAGGTCGCCCAGGAGCGGATCTTTTCCGAGATCCGGGCGACGCTGGAGGCCCTCGACATCCGCTTCGACGTCTACTTCAACGAGAGCGACCTCTACCGGGAGGGGAAGAACGACGAGGTGCTCGCGGAGCTGTGCGAGCGCGGTCTCGTCTACGAGAAGGACGGCGCGGTCTGGCTCCGCTCCACGGAACTCGGCCTGCCGCGGGATCGCGTGCTCGTCAAGCGGACGGGGGAGCCGACCTACCTGCTTCCCGACATCGCCTACCACCGGGAGAAGTTTCGGCGCGGCTTCGAGCGGATCATCGACGTCCAGGGCGCCGACCACAAGGAGCAGTTCCCCTACGTGGTGGCTGCGGTGGGTGCGCTCGGCTTCGACGCCTCCCGCATCGAGCTCGTCATGCACCAGTTCGTGACGCTCACGCGCGGGGGGCAGCAGGTCAAGCAGTCGACGCGGCGGGCGACCTACGTCACCGTGGACGAGCTCCTCTCGCGGGTCGGGCGCGACGTCTTCCGCTTCTTCATGGTCCAGCGGAAGGCCGATGGCCACCTCGACTTCGACCTCGATCTGGCCGAGGAGACCGACTGGAAGAAGAACCCGGCCTACTACGTGCAGTACGCCCACGCCCGGGCCTGCAGCATCGAGCGGCGTGCCCGGGAGGCGGGCCTCGGGCTTCCGGATGCCGGCTCCTTCGATGCCTCTCCCCTGCGGCTTCCCGAGGAGACCCAGCTCCTGCGCAAGCTCGCGGAGTTTCCCGATCTCGTCCGGCGGGCCGCCGACAGCCGGGAGCCCCACCACGTGGCCTACTACCTGCGGGAGCTCGCCGGGCAGTGGAACCCGTACGTGCAGGACGGCCGTCGGCATCGGATCCTTTCCGACGACCGGCCGCTCAGCCTGGCCCGGCTGGGCCTCGCGGTGGCCGTGCGCACGGTGCTGGCCAGCGGACTCGCCCTGATCGGGCTGTCGGCTCCGGAGCGGATGTGAGCGAGGCCGTGCGACGCGGCCGGGGCGCGCGGGAGTCCCGGAGCTGGATCACGGTGCTCCTCGGCGGAGTCTGCCTGGTGGGACTCGGCCTCGGGCTCGGGATCGCCTTCGGGCTGGCCTGGCAGGACGCGGGCGTCTTCGTCGGGCAGGCCACCGGTGTGGCCGAGGAGTTCGAGCTCGCTCCTCCGGATCGGGAAGGCGCCGCTCCCGTGGCGGAGCTCGTCCGGGAGCGCCCGGACCCGGAGGTCGCCGCAGCCGGGGAGGAGGCGCCGGCCGCGGAGGGACCCCCGGCGCCGGCGGCGGTGGAGGCAGCCCCTCCGGGGGCGGGGTTCGCGGTCCAGGTGGGGGCCTTCAGGGAAAGCGCGCGGGCGGAGGAGCTCGCCGAGTCGCTGCGGAAGGAGGGGCACCCCGTGTACCTCTCTCCCGGTGCCGGAGCGGCGCGGTGGCGGGTTCGGGTGGGTCCTCTCGAGAGCCGGGAGCGGGCCCTGGCCGTCGCCCGGGCCCTGGCCGGGCGGGGGCTGCCGACGTGGGTGCTCGAGGAGACGGAGCGCTGAGCGGGAGAGGCCCGCGCCGGCGGAGGTGCGCGTGATGGCGGTGAGGCGGATCGAGCGGGTGCTCGTGACCGGGGCGGCGGGCTTCATCGGCTCGCACCTCTGCGAGAGGCTGCTCGCCGAGGGATGCGAGGTGCTCGGCTTCGACAACCTGCTCACCGGAAGCATGGAGAACATCGAGGGCCTGCTCGGGCACCCCCGATTCTCCTTCGAGCACTACGACGTCACCAACTACCTCTACGTGCCGGGCGACCTCGATGCGATCCTCCACTTCGCCTCGCCGGCGAGTCCGGCGGATTTCGAGCGCCTGCCCATCCAGATCCTCAAGGTGGGCTCGCTCGGAACGCACAAGGCCCTCGGTCTCGCCAAGGCCAAGGCCGCGCGCTTCCTGCTCGCGAGCACCTCGGAGTGCTACGGGGATCCCGAGGTGAACCCCCAGCCCGAGAGCTACTGGGGCCACGTGAACCCGATCGGGATTCGCGGTGTCTACGACGAGGCGAAGCGCTTCGCCGAGGCCATGACCATGGCCTACCACCGACACCACGGCGTGGACGTCCGCATCGTGCGGATCTTCAACACCTTCGGGCCGCGCATGCAGCTCGACGACGGCCGTGCCATTCCCAACTTCTTCCGGCAGGCGCTCCGGGGCGAGCACGTCACCGTCTTCGGGGACGGCTCGCAGACCCGGTCCTTCTGCTACGTGGACGACCTCGTCGAGGGAATCTGGCGCCTTCTCGGGAGCGACTACGTGGGCCCGGTGAACATCGGAAACCCGAAGGAGATGAGCCTTCTCGAGATGGCCCGCAAGATCATCGAGCTCTGCGGCTCGAAGAGCCGCATCGTCCATCGCGAGCTTCCGCCCGACGATCCGAAGGTCCGGCGGCCCGACATCGGCCTGGCGCGCCGGGTGCTCGGCGGCTGGGAGCCGGTGGTCCCGATCGAAGAGGGCCTCGCGCGCACCCGGGACTACTTCGCCGTTGCCCTGGCCCGCCGCGAGGCGAAATCGCCGTGAGCGATCCGAGCAGGATCCGGAACTTCTGCATCATCGCCCACATCGACCACGGCAAGAGCACGCTGGCCGACCGCCTGCTCGAGGCCACGGGATCGCTGGGCGAGCGGGAGCGGCGCGACCAGTTCCTGGACAAGATGGATCTCGAGCGCGAGCGTGGGATCACCATCAAGGCCCAGACCGCTCGGATGCGCTGGCGGGCCGCCGACGGCGAGGAGTACGTCCTCAACCTGATCGACACGCCGGGCCACGTCGACTTCTCCTACGAGGTCTCCCGCGCACTGCAGGCCTGTGAGGGAGCCCTGCTCGTGGTGGACGCGGCGCAGGGAATCGAGGCGCAGACGCTGGCGAACGCCTACCTCGCGCTCGAGGCGGATCTCGAGATCATCCCCGTGCTGAACAAGATCGACCTGCCCTCGGCGGATCCGGAGGCCGCTGCCCGGGAGATCGAGGACGTGATCGGCCTGCCCCGGGAGTCGGTGCTCCGGGTCTCCGCGAAGGAGGGGAGCGGCATCACCGAGCTCCTCGAGGCCATCGTGGAGCGCATTCCCCCGCCCCGCGGCAAGCCCGACGCCCCCACCCGGGCGCTCCTCTTCGATTCCTGGTACGACGCCTACGTGGGAGCGGTGGTGCTCGCTCGCGTGGTCGACGGACGGCTGGTCCGGGGGCAGCGCGTCGTGCTCATGGCCAGCGGCTCGGAGCACGAGATCCAGCAGCTCCACATCCTCGATCCGCATCCGCGTCCGGTCTTGGAGCTCGCCGCCGGCGAGGTGGGCCTCGCGGTGGCCGGGATCAAGAGCCTCGCCGAGGTTCGCGTGGGCGACACGCTCACGGACGCTCGGAGACCCGCAGCCGAGCCGCTTCCGGGCTTTCGCGAGGTCAAGCCCATGGTCTTTGCCGGGCTCTATCCGGTGGACGCCGACGACTACGAGGGACTCAAGGCGGCGCTCTCCCGGCTGCGGCTGAACGACGCCTCCTTCGTCTTCGAGCCGGAGACGAGCGCCGCCCTGGGCTTCGGGTTCCGCTGCGGTTTCCTGGGCTTCCTCCACGCCGAGATCATCCAGGAGCGCCTCGAGCGGGAGTTCGACCTCTCGCTCGTGACCACCGCCCCCACGGTGCGCTACCGCGTGGTGCGCACGGACGGGACGGCCGTCGAGATCGAATCGCCCGCGGCACTCCCCCCCCAGAACGAGATCCACCACATCGAGGAGCCGGTGATCCTGGCGACGATCCACGTGCCGGCAGCCCACCTCGGCGCCGTACTCGGCCTCTGCCAGGATCGCCGCGGCATCCAGCGGGACATGCAGCAGCACGGAAGCCGCGTGCAGGTCCGCTACGATCTGCCCCTCGCCGAGGTGGTGCTCGACTTCCACGACCGTTTGAAGAGCGCGACCCGGGGCTACGGCTCCTTCGACTACGAGATTCTCGGCTACCGCGAGGCGCCGCTCGTCAAACTCGACATCCTGGTGAACGGCGAAGCGGTGGATGCACTCTCCCTCATCGTCCATCGCGACAAGGCCCAACAGCGCGGCTCCGAGCTCGCCCGGAAGCTCAAGGAGTTCATCCCGCGGCAGATGTTCGAGGTCGCCATCCAGGCTGCGATCGGCAGCCGGGTGGTGGCGCGGACCACCGTGAAGGCCCTTCGGAAGAACGTCACGGCGAAGTGCTACGGGGGCGACATCAGCCGCAAGCGAAAGCTCCTCGAGCGCCAGAAGGAGGGGAAGCGGCGCATGAAGCGGGTTGGTTCGGTCGAGATCCCCCAGGAGGCCTTCCTCGCCGCACTCCGGCTGGGGGAGGAGTGATGGCGCGGGAGCGGGCGAGCGCGCGGGAGACGGCGGCCTCCGGAGAGGCGGCGCGCGCGGGGTTCTTCGAGCAGACGGGGACGCTGATCCTGGCGGTGGCGATCGCCCTCGCGATCCGTGCCTTCGTCATCGAGCCCTTTCGGATCCCCTCCGGCTCCATGCTGCCGACGCTGCTCATCGGCGATCACCTCTTCGTGAACAAGTTCCTCTACGGGCCGCAGATTCCCTTCACGGACCAGCGTCTTCCGGGCATCCGGGATCCCGAGCGGGGAGACATCATCGTGTTCACCGTGGCCCGGCAGGGGGCCCGGATCCACCCCGCCGACCGGCGTCCGGAGCTCCCCCGGGAGGAGTTCGTCAAGCGGATCGTGGCGCTGCCGGGCGACGTGGTGGAGGTTCGGCCGGAGGGGCTTTTCGTGAACGGCGAGAGGGTCCCCGCCGAGCCGACGGGCGAGACCTTTGCGGACGAGGCCGGGCGGGCGCTGCGCGTCCTCGAGGAGCACCTCGGCGATCGGCGGCACCAGATTCTCGACGACCCGGACCGCAGCGGGATCCTCAGGAGCCCGGTCCGGGTGGAGCCCGGCCGCTACTTCGTGATGGGTGACAACCGCGACCACTCCAACGACAGCCGCGTCTGGGGAACCGTGGCGCTCGAGGACATCAAGGGCCCGGCCTTCGTGATCTACTGGTCGTGGAATTACAACGGCGGCTGGCTCGAGCTCCTGAACCCGGTCACCTGGCTCCGCCTGCTCACCCGGGAGACCCGCTGGGGCCGGATCGGCCACCTGCTCGAGTAGGGCCCCGGCCCGGCCTCCCGATCGCCCCTCGCTGGCCCGCGGTGCGTCCGGGGGCGCCCCTCGGGGCCGTGGTGCCCGGCCTGCGTCCCCGCTATGTTCCGCCCCGACCGGCTCCTTTTAAGTCCGTCCCGTGAGGCGGACAAAGGTGGCTTCGTGAATCCTCGAGATCCCGCGGGCGGTTCGACCGCCGCGCCCCCCACGCCCGAGCCCGCGCGCGACCCGCGGGAGCGCATCGTCCTCGATCCCACCGGTGTCCGGCGGGCACTCGTCCGCATGGCGCACGAGATCCTCGAACGGAACGAGGATCCCTCGGCACTCTACCTGGTCGGGATTCCGAATGGGGGGGTGCCCCTCGCCCGGGAGATCGCCCGCCGTCTCCGGGAGATCGCCGGGGTGGACGTCACGGTGGGGATCCTCGACACCACCCTCTACCGGGACGACCACGGGGTCACCGGGGAACGGCCGGCCCTCCGGACGACGGAGATGCCCTCGGCCGTGGACGACCGGGTGGTCGTCCTCGTGGACGACGTAGCGAGCACCGGACGCACCATCCGCGCGGCCATGGACGCGCTCATGGACTTCGGCCGGCCCCGGGCGGTGCAGGTGGTGGCTCTCGTGGACCGGGGGCACCGGGAACTTCCCATCAAGATCGACTACGTGGGGAAGAACATCCCCACGGAAACCTCGGAGGAGGTGATCCTCCGGGGGCGGGATGGCGGCCTCGAGGGGCCCCTCGAGGTGGTGGTGCACAGCCGGGGGGGGAGCGCATGATCGGCCGGGATCTCCTGTCCATGGACGACCTCGAACGCGCGGAGATCGAGAGGGTTCTCGACACCGCCGTGCACATGCAGGAGGTGGGTCTCCGCGAGGTGAAGAAGGTCCCCACGCTGCGCGGGCGGACCATCGTGAACCTCTTCTTCGAGCCGAGCACGCGGACCCGGACCAGCTTCGAGATCGCGGGAAAACGGCTTTCCGCCGACGTGATCAACTTCTCCTCGCAGGGGTCGAGCCTGTCCAAGGCGGAGAGCATCCTCGACACGGCCAAGACCCTCGACGCGATGGCTCCCGATGCGGTGGTGGTCCGCCACGGAGTGGCCGGCGTTCCGCGGCGGATCGCGGACGTTCTGCGCTCGCCAGTGATCAACGCCGGTGACGGTGCCCACGAGCATCCGACACAGGCCCTCCTCGATCTCTTCACGGTGAGGCAGGAAAAGGGGCGCATCGACGGGCTCACCGTCGCCATCGTGGGCGACATCGCCCACTCGCGCGTCGCCCGCTCGAACATCACGGGCTTCCTGAAGATGGGAGCCGAGGTGCGGGTCGCCGGTCCGCCCACCATGTTGCCCCCGGCAGTGGAGACCCTCGGCGTGAAGGCCATGACGCGCCTCGAGGAGGCGATCGAAGGCGCCGACGTGGTGATGATGCTGCGCATCCAGCGCGAGCGGATGGGCGCTCCGGTGTTCCCGAGCGTGCGGGAATACGCGGCCCGGTACGGCCTCGACCGCGAGAAGTTGCGCTACGCGAAGGACGACGTGATCGTGATGCACCCCGGTCCCGTGAATCGAGGCGTCGAGCTCGCGCCCGAGCTGGCCGACCAGGCCCCGAGCGTGATCCTGAACCAGGTTCGCAACGGCGTGGCGGTGCGCATGGCCGTCCTCTACCTGTTCGCGGGTCGCCCGCGCGGGGCCGAAGGGGACTAGGGGTGGGAAGACTGCTGATCCGCGGAGGGCGGGTCCTCGATCCGGCCTCCGACCGGGACGAGCGCGCCGACGTGCTCGTGGAAGACGGGCTCATCGTCGCGGTGGGGGCAGGGCTCGAGGCGC
>JALSIO010000795.1 GCA_026989995.1 Myxococcales bacterium | reverse complement strand
CCTCGTAACCCACGCCGCCCACCTCGATCAGCACCGCAGTGGGTCGCTTCTCCCGAAGGACGCCCTCGAGGCGCGCGATCACGGGCGCGCCCCCCGGCGGAGGGCCACCGCGGCCACGTCCCGAAGCGACCGGCGCCGACCCCCGGCGCCGAGCGCCCGCAGCCGCCCCGCGCGGGCGTGGCAGATCGCGAGCGCGAGCGCGTCGGCAGCGTCGCGAGCCGGTCGGCGCGGAAGCGAGAGCAGCGCCTCCACCATCCACTGGACCTGGGGCTTGGCGGCCCGTCCGCTTCCCGTGACCGCCCGCTTGACCTCGGCCGGGGTGTACTCCGCCACCGGCACCCCGGCCAGCGCCGCCACCGCCAGAGCCACACCCCGGGCCTGGCCGAGCACCAGGGCCGAGCGCGGACTGCGGGCCACGAAGATCCGCTCCACCGCGGCGACCTCCGGCCGCTCGCGCTCGAAGAGCTCCGCGAGCGCCCCGGCCAGGAGGCCCAGCTTCGGCGCCGCTTCGCCGGAGCCCGTGCGGAGCACGCCGTGGCCGCCGTGGCGGAGGGATCCGCCGACGAGCTCCACCAGTCCCCAGCCGGTGGCGGCCGAACCGGGATCGATCCCGAGCACGCGCACCTCGTCCCTCCCTTGCGGCTGGCCTCGCGTCGGGGGGGACGCGGCCTTCAGGCGAACTTCTGGAGCTCCTCGTCGCTGATGTCGAAGTTCGCGTGGACGTGCTGCACGTCGTCGAGGTCCTCGAGGGCCTCGGCGAGCTTCAGCATGGACTCGGCCTCGCGCCCCTCGAGCTTCACCGTGGTGTTCGGCTGCATGGTGAGCTCGGCCCCGGCGAGCTCGAAACCGGCAGCCGCGAGCGCCTCCCGCACCGGGTCGAAGTCGGCAGGTGCGGTGAGCACGTCCACGCCGCCCTCGCGCTCCACGACATCCTCGGCACCGGCCTCGAGCGCGACCTCGAGCACCGCGTCCGGATCGACCTCGCCGTCGATCTGGATCAGACCCTTTTTCGCGAAGAGGTAGGCGACGCAACCGCTCGCCCCGAGGTTGCCGCCGTATTTCGACAGGAGATGGCGGATCTCCCCCACCGTCCGGTTGCGGTTGTCGGTGAGGGCCTCCACGAGGATCGCAGCCCCGCCCGGCCCGTAGCCCTCGTAGACCACCTCTTCGTAGTGCTCGCTGCCGCCCGCGCCCGTGCCCTTGGCGATCGCCCGGAGGATGTTGTCCTTGGGCATGTTGGCCGCCCGGGCCCGGTCGACCGCGAGCCGGAGCCGGGGGTTGGCATCCGGGTCGCCCCCCCCGAGCCGGGCGGCGGTCTCGAGCTCCCGGATCAGCTTGGTGAAGAGCTTTCCGCGCTTCGCGTCGGCGGCGCCCTTCTTCCGCTTGATCGTGGACCACTTGGAGTGCCCGGACATGGCGGGGGTGTAAGTAGCACGAAAGCCCCGGGTGCCGCCGCCCTCCGGGCCGCGGGGACCGCCCTCCCGCCCGCCCCTGTAGGGAAGGCGGCGACCGGCCGATATCCGGACGGGTGCAGTTGGAGCCCGCGCTCCGCTTTCCCTGCGGGGATCCGGTCAGGGAGGAGGAATCGATGGAACGGGTGGCGGTCGGGATCGACCTCGGCACCAGCAACTCCTGCGTGGCCGCGGTGCGGGACGGCGAGGTCGAGGTGCTGCCCAACGCCTATGGCGAGGCCACCACCGCGAGCGTGGTCCACTTCCACCTGGACGGGACCGTGACCGTGGGCAATGCCGCCCGCGCCGCCATGATCCACGACCCGTTGCACACCGTCGCCTCCTCCAAGCGGCTGATCGGGCGGTACAGCTTCTCCGAGGAGGTCCGAAAGGCCCGCGCGATCTGCTCCTACCCCATCGTCGAGGGTCCCAACCACTCGGTGCGCGTCCGGATCCGCGACGAGCTCTTCTCGCTACCGGAGATCGCCGCGATGATCCTCCGGGAGATGAAGGCCGTCGCCGAGTCGCGGCTCGGCTGCGAGGTGGACCAGGCGGTGATCACGGTGCCGGCCTTCTTCAACGACAACCAGCGCCAGGCCACCGCGGACGCCGGGCGCATCGCCGGCCTCGAGGTCCTCCGCCTGCTCAACGAACCCACGGCCGCCGCCCTCGCCTACGGCTACGGGCGGGGCCTCCGGCAGAAGGTCGCAGTCTACGACCTCGGCGGCGGTACCTTCGACATCTCGGTGCTCGAGATCGGCGACGACGTCTTCGAGGTCCTCGCGACCTGCGGCGACACCTTCCTCGGCGGCGACGACTTCGACGACCGCCTGATCGACCTGCTCGCGGAGGAATTCCTCGAGCGGGAGGGCGAGAACCTGCGGCGCGACCCCTTCGCCCTCGAGAAGCTCAAGGTGGCGGCGGAGTCGGCCAAGAAGGCGCTCTCGGTCGAGGAGCAGACGGAGATCCGCATCCCCGACGTGAGCCGCGACGCCGAGGGCCGGCCCCGCTCCATCGAGCGGACCCTCACGCAGGGGGAGTTCTCCGGCCTGGTGATGGACCTGATCCAGCGCACCTTCAAGGTGTGCGACGAGGCGCTCGCACAGGCCGGCCTCGTGCCCCGCGACCTCGACGGCGTGATCCTCGTGGGCGGCCCCACCCGCCTGCCGGTGATCCGGCAGGCGGTGGCGGACTACTTCCAGCAGCGGCCCCACACCGAGATCGATCCGGACCGCGTGGTGGCCATGGGTGCCGCACTCCACGCCGCCTCCCTCGCCGCGCCCGGATTCGAGGGGGAGGCCTACCTCCTCGACGTGACCCCGCTCTCGCTCAAGATCGGCGTGGCGGGCGGCCTCGCGGAGACGGTGATCGAGCGCAACACGCCGGTGCCCATCGAGCAGTCGCGCTTCTTCACCACCTTCCGCGACGGCCAGGAGACCGCGCGCATCCGGGTCTACCAGGGCGAATCCCGGCGCGCGGAGGAAAACGAGCTGCTCGGCGAGTTCGAGTTCTCCGGATTCCGGCAGGCGCGGCGCGGGGAGGTCCGCATCGAGGTCGGCTTCCGCATCGACAGCGACGGCATGGTCGAGGTCACGGCCCGCGACCCCGACACCGGGGCGAGCACCGGAACGAAGATCACCCTCTCCTCCGGTCTGTCGGAAGAGGAGCTCGAAGAGATCCTGCGCGCCTCTCCCGCGGAGCGGGTGCGCCGCGAGGAGGGCCCCGTCGCGGGGGGCTCCGGCCCGACCCCCTCCGACACCCCGGACGGGCCGGGCGCGGCGCCCTCCGCGCCGAAGCCGCCGCCCCTGCCCGCCGTCGACGAGCCCGACCGCTCGGCCTTCGGTCCGCCGGGCGCCGAGCTCGCCCCGGACGGGGACCCGACGCCGTGACCGGGGCCCCGCAGCGGGCGGGGGAGCTCCGCGCCGTCGCCTCCATGCTCGACCAGCTCGACTACTACGAGCTGCTCGAGCTCGAGCGCGGTGCCAGCGGCGAGGCGGTGCGCCGCGCCTACCACCGGGCCTCCCGGCGCTTCCATCCGGACGCCTGGAGGCAGGCCCCGGACGAGCTGCGCGTGGCCTCGGCACGCGTCGCCGCCCGGCTCTCGGAGGCCTACGCCGTGCTCCGGGACCCCGGTCGCCGGGCGGCCTACGACCGCCAGCTCGAGCGCGATCCGCGGGCGCTCCGGCTCGGGATCGGCCAGGCAGGGGCGGCTGCGCGCTCGGCAAGCGCGGAGCGCTCCGGCCGCACGGGCAGGGGCCGCCGATTCTTCGAGGCCGCCCGCCGCGACCTCCGCCGCGGGGACCGCGCCGCGGCCCTCCGCAACCTCCAGATGGCCCTCGCCTTCGAGCCGGGCAATCCCCACTTCGAGGGTGCCCTCGCCGCCCTCCGCGAGGGACGCGAGGTGCCGGAGCTCGAGCGGGATTGACACCCGGCCCCACCGCCTGCAAGATCGTGGTTGATCCGCCAGTCAAGCCGCGGCTTGCGGTGGCGGGAGGTTCCCCGCGCGGCCGTCCCGCGCAGCCGGCGGGGCCCCGCGCCGGGAAGCCGCACCGTCCCGTCCGGCGGGGCGGACCACCCGGTGCGAGGACCTGCATGACCGAGGCAGCCCAGGCCCGAAAGCCCCTTCCGATCCGGCCCTTCCTCAAGATCCCCGACGACGGCGAGCCCCACCTCGAGGGCCAGAAGTGCCGGAGCTGCGGCGAGATCTTCCTCGGCGAGCGGATCGCCTGCGCGAAGTGCGGCTCGCGGGAGGGATTCGAGCCCGTGCGCCTGTCGAACCGGGGGACCCTCTACGTCTACAGCATCGTCCACCGCTCCTTCCCGGGCGTGGAGGTTCCCTACGTGTCGGCGGTGGTGGACCTCGAGGGCGGGGGCACGCTCAAGGGCAACCTGATCGATGTGGAGCCCGACCCGGACAAGATCCAGATGGGGATGCCGGTGGAGGTGGTCTTCCGGGTGGCCCCGCGCAAGGATGCCGAGGGCAACGAGTATCTGACCTGGTACTTCCGGCCGCGCAGCGACTAGCGCCACGGGCCGGAGCAGGAGGGAGACGGTGAGCGACGTCTACGTGATGGGCATCGACATGATCAAGTTCGGCCGCTTTCCGGAGCGGACCGTGCCGCAGCTCGGCGCGGAGGCGGCGCTGCTCGCCCTCGACGACGCCGGGCTCGACATCCGGCAGATGGAGGCCTTCTACTGCGGGAATCTCCTCCAGGCCAGCGCGATGGTCGGCCAGCGCATCCTCCAGGAGATCGGCCAGACCGGGATTCCCGTGATCAACTGCGCCAACGCCTGCGCCACCGGGGCCACCGCCTTCCGCGAGGCCTGGGCCGCGATCCGCGCCGGCCTCTACGACCTCTGCCTCGTGGTGGGGGTCGAGCAGATGGGGAAGGCGGGGCTGCTCGGCGGAGGCGGAGGCGGCCGCGGCATCCCCACCGAAGGCCTGCTCGGCTCGGGACTGATGCCGGCGGTCTTCGCAGAGGCGGGCATGGAGCACGCCCGCAAGTACGGCACCACCTTCGAGCAATTCGCCAAGGTCTCGGTGAAGAACCACCACCACTCCACCATGAACCCGAAGGCCATGTACCAGATCGAGACGCCCCTCGAGACGGTCATGAATGCCGAGATGATCGCCTACCCGAACACCAAGCTGATGTGCTCGGTGAACGTCGACGGCGCCGCGGCTGCCGTGCTCGCCTCGGAGCGCAAGGCGCGCGAGCTCGGGATGGGACGCGCGGTCAGGGTGAGCGCATCGGTGCTCACCAGCGACCCGTACACCGACCGCGACCTCGTGATGCCGGACGTGAACACCTGCACCCGGCAGGCGGCGAAGCGGGCCTACGAGATGGCGGGCGTGGGCCCCGAGGACCTCGATCTCGTGGAGCTCCACGACTGCTTCGCGACGGCCGAGATCCTGCACTACGAGAACCTCGGCCTCTGCGCCGAGGGCGAGGCGGGAAAGCTCATCGACGAGGGCGAGACGGCGCTCGGCGGTCGGATCCCGGTGAACGTCTCCGGGGGCCTGCTCTCGAAGGGGCACCCCCTCGGAGCCACCGGCGTGGCGAACGTCTACGAGGTGGCGACCCACCTGCGCGGCGAGGCGGGGCGGCGGCAGGTGGAGGGCGCGCGGGTGGGCCTGACGCACGTGATCGGGCTCGGCAGCGCGTGCGGCATCCACATCCTCGAGCGCGTCGCCTCCTGAGGCGGAGGAATCCGGGCCGCGATCGGCGGCGGGCTCCTTGCCCGGCGACCGCGGCCCGCGTATGCTGCGCGCGGTGAGGGCCTCGCGTCGCCACCCGTGTGTCCTGCTCTGGCTTCTCGCCGCTGCCTCGGCGGGGCTCCTGGTCCTCGCGGGCTGTGGTGCCGAGTCCGGCGGAGGGGGTGCGGACGTGCAGGCGGCCTCGGAGGCGGGCGCCGACCGGGCCGCGGGGCCGGGCCGGGAGCACGACCACCCGCACCCGCCGCAGAAGCGGCCCCTGCCCTCCTTTTCCGGCACCACCCTCGACGGCCGGACCGTCTCGGCGCGGGATCTCCTCGGCCGGCGGCTGCTGCTGTTCATCTTCAACCCGGAGGCCCCCGAGGCCGGCCCGGCGGCGGAGGCGGTGGTCTCCATCCAGGACCTCCGCGCCGCGGAGAACTTCGAGATCCTGGGCATCGCGACCGCGGCGGACCGCGAGGCCATCGAGGCCTTCGTGGCCTCGCGCGGCATCCGCTTCCCGGTGATCGACGATTCGAGCGGCCGCGTGGCCACCCGGCTGGTCCGGGCCCCGGTGGCGCTCTTCGGCGTGGACGCCGAGGGAAATCTCTCCTTCGCCCTCGCCGCGCCCTCGGCCTCGGCGGAGGAGGCGCGGGAGTCCCTCGCGGCACTGCTGCGCGAGCGCCTGCGGCTTCCGGAGCCGCGGGAAGCGGCCGCCGGGGTCCATCCGCCCGCGCCCGATTTCACGGGGCCGCGGCTCGACGGGGGCGAGCCCTTCCACCTCGGCGCGCTGCGCGGCCGGCCGGTGGTGTTGATCTTCTTCCTCCATACCTGCCCGCACTGTCACGAAGCCCTCGAGACGCTGAAGTCGGAGCTCCCCGCGATTCCCGAGGAACGGCGGCCCGCGCTCGTCGGGGTGTCGGTGCAGGACAAGCCCTACGCGGTCCGGGCGGCGCTTGAATCGGCGGGTCTCGACTTCTTCCCGGTCGTGATGGATCCCGACGGCTCGATCCGCCGGGCCTTCGGCGTCTTCGGGGGCGTGCCGGACATCTTCCTCATCGACGCCGAGGGACGCATCCGGGCCCGGTTCCGCGGCTGGCGGGAGGGGCGCGACCCGGCGCTCCTCCGCATGCGGCTGGCTGCCCTCGCCGGCGTACCCGTGCCCATGCTCCTCGCCCGCGAGGGCTACAGCGGCGGAGAGGTCTGCGGGGTCTGCCACGAGCGGGAGACCCTCACCTGGGAGCTCACCCGGCACGCCGTGGCCTTCGACACCCTGGTCCGGCACGGAGCCGACTCCGATCCCGAGTGCGTCGGCTGCCACGTGGTGGGATACGGCGAGCCGGGCGGGTGGTCCCTCGCCGGCCCGCGCCCGGAGCTCGAGGACGTGGGCTGCGAGTCCTGCCACGGCCGCGGGGGCCCCCATCTCTCGCCCGGCTTCGTGCGCGACGGCAACTACGAACCGGTCTGCCTGCGCTGCCACGACGAGAAGCACTCACTCGGCTTCGACTACGCCCGCTTCCTGCCACACGTGTCGCACGCGGCCAACGCCCACCTGGCGGAGCTCCCGCCCGCGGAGCGCGCCCGGCTGCTGGCCGAACGCGGGGGGCCGAGGCCGGCCGTGCTCGGGGGCACGGCCCCGCACGTCGGCTCGGAGGCCTGCCGGTCCTGCCACCCGGCGGAGTACGAGACCTGGGCCCGGGGACGCCATGCCCGGTCGGTGGAGTCCCTGGCCGCGAAGGATGCCTCGGAGGACCCGGCGTGCCTCCGCTGCCACACCACCGGTTTCGGCCAGGAGGGCGGATTCCCGGAGGACGGCTCACCCGCGGACCACCCGGATCTCGCGCGGGTGGGGTGCGAGTCCTGCCACGGACCCGGTGGGAACCACGTTCCGGAGCAGGCGCCCAAACGGGGGACGATCCTCTCCCTCTCGGACAAGTGCGACACCTGCGTGATCCTCGAGATCTGCGGGAGCTGCCACGACGAGGCCAACGACCCCGGCTTCGAGTTCGAGGTCGAGGAGAAGATCGAGGCCCAGCGCCACGGCACCCTCGACCGATCCGGCGCTGCCGCGGGCCCGCCGCTCCCCCCGCCGATCCCCGCCGACGCACAGCTCGGTCTGCTCGAGCGGGCCTTCGGTGCGGCCGGCTTCGCACCGCGGGAGGGCTAGGGTGGAGCCGACGCAGCGGGAGGAGGCGCGGGCCATCCTGCGCAGCGCGTGTGCGCTCCTCGCCGAGCTCGCCGAGGAGGGCTACGAGCCCCCGCCGCCGGCCGCGGAGGCCGCCGGCCCGTCCCGGCCCAGGACCCTCGAGGAGGTCCGTGCCTGGATCGGCGACTGCCGGCGCTGCCGCCTCTCCGAGAGCCGCACGAAGATCGTCTTCGGAGACGGGAACCCGGAGGCGGATCTCCTCTTCGTCGGGGAGGGGCCCGGGCAGGAGGAGGATCGCCGGGGAGTTCCCTTCGTGG
>JALSIO010000794.1 GCA_026989995.1 Myxococcales bacterium | reverse complement strand
GAGGGCGGCAGCCAGCGCCGCCGGAACCACGAGCAGCCGTCTCACGCCCCTCTCCCCGCCCGGGCGGCCTCCCCGTCGGGGGTGCCGCGCGGGCCCGCCACATTAGAGCTCGGGGGGACATGGACGCGCCCGGCGCGCCCGCCGGCCGGGCGGGCCGCTGCCGGGCGGCGACTCGACCCGCCGGAGAGTCGGACTCGCCGGGCCGGGGACGCCGAGAGCCCCCGGAAGACCCGGGTCCCCCCGCCGCCCCCTCCCGGCACACCGGGCTCCGGCGCGGGGGGAGACTAGCACAGCGCGCCCGGATCCCGGGCACGCCCCGCGGCCCGCCCCGTGCCTCGGGCCCCGGCCTCAGGGGGCGGCGCCCTCCCGGGCGACCTGCCGGACCCGGTCCACGTAGGCCTCCGCATCCCACTCGCGCGGGCCGATGAAGCGGGCCACCACCATCCCCGAGCGATCCACGAGCAGGGTCTCGGGGTACTTGAAGACCTGGTAGGCCCGAGCCGCCTTCTTGTCGGGGTCGTGGAGGATGGGAAAGCTCAGCCCGAGGCGCGCCCGGAAGGCCTCCACCACCGCCGGATCCTCGTCCACCGATACCGCGAGGAGCTCGAAGGGCTCGCCTCGAAGCGCCTGGTAGAGACGCTCCATGGCGGGCATCTCCTCCTCGCAGGGCTTGCACCAGGTGGCCCAGAAGTTGAGCAGGACCGCCTTGCCCCGGAGCTCCTCGAGGGAGACCTCCCGGCCCGCCGGCGGGGGATGGAGCCGGGGCAGGCGGAAGGAGGGTGCGGGGCTGCCGGGCCCCACGGGATCTCCCGGCGGCTCGCCGAGCAGTACCAGCAGGACGGAGGCGAAGACGACGCCGGCGCCGATCAGGAGCGCCGCCAGGCGACCCGCGGACACCCCCTAGCCGTTCCCGCCGGGGCCCGACTCGACCAGCTCCACGATGGACATGGGCGCCGCGTCGCCGACCCGGGTGCGCACCTTGATCACCCTCGTGTAGCCGCCGGGGCGCTCCCGGAAACGGTCCGCGAGCTCCGAGAAGAGCTTCGCCGCCACCGCCTTGTCCCGCACCACCCTGAGAGCCTGGCGGCGGGCGTGGAGATCGCCCCGCTTGCCGAGCGTGATCATGCGGTCGGCTACCCGGCGCAGCTGCTTGGCCTTGGCGTCCGTCGTCTCGATGCGCTCGTGCTCGAGCAGCGCCGTCACCAGGTTCCGGTACAGCGCCTTGCGGTGCGCACTCGTCCTGCCGAGCTTCCTCGACCGCGCTCGATGCCGCACCTCACACCTCCCTCTGCTCGCGCATCTTCTCGATCTCCTTGCGCGAGGGGAAGCCCTCGAGCTTCATGCCGAGGGTGAGCCCCATCGACGCGAGGACCTCCTTGATCTCGTTCAGGGACTTCCGGCCGAAGTTCTTCGTCTTGAGCATCTCCGCCTCGGTCCGCTGCACCAACTCGCCGATGTACTTGATGTTCGCATTCTGCAGGCAGTTCGCGGATCGTACCGAAAGCTCGAGCTCGTCCACCGAGCGGAAGAGGTTCGGGTTGAGCTGCTGCTGCTCCTCCACCGCCGCGGGGAGAACTTCTTCCACCTCCTCGAAGTTGATGAAGATGGAGAGCTGGCTCTTCAGGATCTTGGCGGCATAGGCGATGGCATCCGCCGGTGCCACGGAGCCATCCGTCCACACCTCGAGGTTGAGCCGGTCGAAGTCCGTCTCCCGGCCCACGCGAGCGGGGGTGACCGAGTAGTTCACGCGGCGCACCGGCGAGAAGATCGAGTCGATGGGGATGGTCCCGATGGGCATCTCCTCGGTCTTGTTCTTCTCCGCGAGCCGGTAGCCCTTGCCGGTGTCGACCGTCACCTCCATCTCGATCTCGGCATCCGGACCGAGCGTGGCCAACACGAGATCCGGATTCAACACCTCCACGGCCGCATCCTCGGCCGCGAGCTCCCCCGCGAGGAGCTGCCCCTCGCCCTTCTTCTGGACCCGCAGCAGCCGGGGACCGGGGGTGTGGAGGCGCAGCCGGACGTCCTTCAGATTGAGGATGATGTCGCTCACGTCCTCTTCGACGCCCGGAATGGTCGAGAACTCGTGCTGCACGCCCGTGAACTTGACCGTGGTGATGGCCGCGCCCTGAAGCGAGGAGAGCAGCACACGCCGGAGTGCGTTGCCGAGCGTCTGGCCGAAGCCACGCTCGAGCGGCTCGCACCAGAAGCGACCGTAGGTGTCCGTGTTCTCCGACTCGTCGCACTCGAGCCGTCCCGGCCGGATGAGCGCCCGCCAATTGTTGGCAACCAGTTCCTGATCCATGGGATCCCCCGATGGCTCATCGCGCGCCTAGCGCGAGTAGAGCTCGACGATCAGCTGTTCCTGGATGGGCATGGTGATGTCCTCGCGGGTGGGCAGCGCCTTCACCGTGCCCTGGAAGTTCTCCTTGTCGAGTTCCAACCATGCCGGGATCGACTTTCCCTCGAGGGCATCGAGGGCGCTCACGATCCGCGCCACCTGCCGGGACTTCTCCCGCAGGCTCACCACCGACCCGGGCCGGAGCAGCATCGACGGAATGGTCGCCTTACGGCCGTCGACCAGGAAGTGGCCGTGCTTGACGAGCTGTCGCGCTTCCGCCCGGGAGGTCGCGAATCCGAGCCGGAAGACGACGTTGTCGAGGCGGCGTTCGAGCAGGACGAGCAGGTTCTCGCCCGCCATGCCGCGCATCCGGGAGGCGCGCTCCATGGTGCGGCGGAACTGCTTCTCGAGCAGCCCGTACATTCGCTTCACCTTCTGCTTCTCCCGCAGCTGCACGCCGTAATCCGAGAATCGCCCCCGCCCCTGTCCGTGCTGCCCGGGCGGATAACCGCGGCGGTCCACGCCGCACTTTTCCGAGAAGCAGCGGTCGCCCTTCAGGAAGAGCTTGGTTCCCTCGCGGCGGCAGAGGCGGCAGACCGCTCCGGTGTATCTGGCCATGGCTCCTCCTAGACGCGGCGCCGCTTGGGCGGCCGGCAGCCGTTGTGGGGGATGGGCGTGACGTCCCGGATCAGCGTGATCCGGAGCCCCGCAGCCTGCAGCGCACGCAGCGCCGACTCGCGCCCGCCACCCGGCCCCTTCACGTAGACGCCCACCGAGCGGACGCCGTGTTCCATGGCCTTGCGGGCGCAATCCTCGGCTGCCACCTGCGCGGCGAAGGGCGTGGACTTCCGTGACCCCTTGAAACCCTGCTGCCCTGCGCTCGACCACGCCAGGGTGTTGCCCTGGGGATCGGTGATGGTGATGATGGTGTTGTTGAAGGTCGAGTGCACGTGCGCGACCCCCGTCTGCACGTTCTTCCGGACCTTCTTCTTCGTTCCCTTCTTGACCATGGTCCTACTTCTTGGCCGGGGCCTTCTTCTTGCCCGCGACGGTCTTGCGCGGACCCTTCCGGGTTCGCGCATTGGTGTGGGTTCGCTGGCCGCGAACCGGCAGCCCGCGCCGATGGCGCAGACCCCGGTAGCAGCCCATGTCCATCAGCCGCTTGATGTTCTGGGAGACCTCGCGGCGGAGGTCGCCTTCGACCTTGTACTCGCGCTCGATGATCTCGCGCAGGCGCAGGACCTCGCCCTCGCCGAGGTCATCGCTCCGGGTATCGCCAGGGATCCCCACCTGGTCGCAAATCTTCCGCGCGGTGCTGCGGCCGATCCCGTAGATGTAGGTCAGCGCGACGTCGATGCGCTTGTTTCGGGGAAGATCCACCCCCGCGATTCGTGCCATGACGACTCCTAGCCCTGCCGCTGCTTGTGCTTCGGGTTTTCGCAGATCACCCGCACAACGCCGCGCCTGCGGATGATCCGGCACTTGTCACACATCTTCTTGACCGACGCTCGAACCTTCACGTCTCGCTCCCTGCTCCCCGTTTCAGTGGGAGCCCTCCACCCGGGTCAGGATCTCCGGCCCATCCTCGGTGATGAGCACGGTGTGCTCGAAGTGGGCCGAGAGGCTTCCGTCCTCCGTGACGGCCGTCCACTCGTCCTCGAGCATCCGCACGCCCGGCCCCCCGACGTTCACCATGGGCTCGATGGCGAAGACCATCCCCGGGCGCAGCCGCGGGCCCTTTCCGGGCGGTCCGTAGTTCGGGATCTGCGGCGGCTCGTGCAGCTTCCGCCCGATCCCGTGCCCCACGAAGCTCCGCACCACCGAGAAACCCGCGCCCTCGGCCTCGGTCTGGATGGCGTGCCCGATGTCCGACAGCCGGCGCCCCGGCACCATCTGCTCGATCCCCCGGTAGAGCGCGCTGCGGGTCGTCGCGAGGAGCCGCTCCACCTCCGGATCCACCCGGCCCACGGGCACCGTCACGGCCGAATCTCCGTGGAAGCCCCCGGCGATCACGCCGAAGTCGAGGCCGATGATGTCGCCCTCCTTGAGCTCCCGGGGGCCGGGGATGCCGTGCACGATCTCCTCGTTCACGGAGGTGCACAGCGTCGCCGGGTAGCCCGGCAGACCCTGTGGCCCGTAGCCCAGAAAGGAGGACCGCAGGCCCCGTCTCTCGATGGCACGCGCCGCGTGCTCGTCGAGCTCCGCCGTCGTGATCCCCGGCTGCACCAGCTCGCGGAGCTCGAGCAGGATCTCGGCCACGTGGCGTGCGGCCTCCCGCATGGCCTCGATCTCGTGCCGCGTCTTCACCGGGATGCTGTCGCGGAAGGCCATCACGCGCAGAGCGCCTCCCGGAGCCGTGCCCCCACATCCTCGACGCTCCCGCTCCCGGGGACCTCGCGGAGGAGGCCCCGCTGCCGGTAGTAGTCGATGAGCGGCTGCGTCTCCTCACGGTAGACCCGCATGCGGTTGCGAATGGTCTCCTCGTTGTCGTCGCTGCGGCCCTCGATCTCCGCCCGGCGGAGCAGTCGCTGCACGAGCTCCTCTTCGTCGACCTCGAGGACGACCACGCGCTCGAGGCCCGTGCCGAGCTCCCGGAGCATCTCGTCGAGCGCCCGGGCCTGGGCCGTGGTCCGCGGGAAGCCGTCCAGGATGAAGCCCTCCCGGGCATCCTCCGCCGCCAGCCGCTCCCGCGCCACGCCCACCACCACCTCGTCGGGAACGAGCTCCCCACGCTCCATGAAGGCCCGGGCCCGCACGCCGATCTCGGTTCCCGCCGCCACCGCCTCCCGCAGCATGTCCCCGGTGGCGATCTGCGGGACTCCGAGCTCCGCGGCCAGCGTTCGAGCCTGGGTCCCCTTGCCCGCACCGGGCGGGCCCAGCAGCAGCACCCGCCTCGCCTTCATCGACCCAACCTCGCCCGCTGGCGGGTGCCCGTCACGAAGCCCTCGTACTGCCGCGAGACCAGATGGGCCTCGATCTGCCCGATGGTGTCGAGCGCGACGCCGACCACGATCAGGAGCGCCGTGCCGCCGAAGTAGAACGGGATCCCGAACCGGGTGGAGAGGATCGTGGGAAGCACGCAGACCGCGGAAATGTAGATCGCACCGATCAGGGTGATCCGCGACAGGACCCGATCGATGTATTCGGCGGTCTTCTTGCCGGGCCGGATCCCCGGGATGTAGCCCCCCATCCGCTTGATGTTCTCGGCGACGTCCACCGGATTGATGACGATGGCCGTGTAGAAGAAGCAGAAGAAGACGATGAGCGCCACGTAGACGACGTTGTAGAGGGTGCCGCCGAAGGCGAAGTAGTCCTGGAAGAAGTTCTGGACCGCCGGGATGTCCACGAACTGCCCCACGGTGAGGGGCAGCATGAGGATCGACGACGCGAAGATCGGCGGGATCACGCCGGCGGTATTCACCCGCAGGGGAAAGTAGCTCATGCCACCTTGGGTGACCCGGCGGCCCACCACCCGCTTGGCGTGCTGGATGGGAATCCGCCGCTGGGCGCGCTCGAAGAAGACCACGAAGCCGGTCACGCCGACCACGAAGGCCACGAGGAGGATCGCCCCGAGCAGGGTGAACTGCTCGGTTCGGATCATCTCGAGCAGCTGGCCGAGGGCCGAGGGAATGTTGACCACGATTCCGGCGAAGATGATCAGGGAGATGCCGTTTCCGATTCCCCGCTCGGTGATCTGCTCGCCCAGCCACATGATGAACGCCGTGCCGGAGGTGAGGGTGATCATCGTCATCAGCCGGAAGGACCAGCCGGGCTCGAGCACGGCCCCCGTTCCGAACTGCCCCCCCTCGAGCGCCGCGGCGATCAGGCTGCTCTGGAACAGCGCGAGCACGATCGTCGCGTAGCGGGTCCACTGGGCGATCTTCTTCCGCCCCTGCTCCCCCTCCTTTTGAAGCTGCTCGAGCTGCGGGATCACCACCGTCAGGAGCTGGAAGACGATGGAGGCGCTGATGTAGGGCATGATGCCCAGCGCGAAGATGGAGAGCTGCTCGAGGGCACCACCCGAAAAGAGGTTGAAGAGCCCGAACACCGTCCCCGACATCTGCGAGAAGAAGTCGCGGATCACCTTCGGGTCGATCCCCGGGGTGACCACGTGGGCCCCGAGCCGGTAGACGACCAGCATGCCGAAGGTGAAGAGGATCCGCCGGCTGAGCTCCGGCACCCTCCCGATGTTCTGGACCCCGCCGATCACCCGAGGATCTCCACCGTGCCGCCTGCGGTCTCGACCTTGCGACGCGCCGACTCGCTGATCTTGTGCACCGCGAGGCTGATCCGAGCGGGCGGATCCCCGTTCGCGAGCACCTTGATGGGCCCGCCCCGCCGTCGCACCAGGCCTCGGGCGACCAGCGCTTCCGGGTCCACCCGTGCTCCCTCGCCGAAGACGGCGAGCTCGCCGAGCCCCACGACGCGGTTCTCCAACCGGCCGCGGTTGTGGAAGCCGCGCTTGGGCAGGCGACGCACGAGCGGCATCTGGCCGCCTTCGTAGTAGATGGGCGTTTCCCGCCCCGCGGAGCGGTGTCCCTGGCCCTTGGTCCCGCGGCCGGCCGTCTTGTGCCCCTTCCCGCCGGGCCCCCGTGCGACCCGCTTGCGCGGCCTTCTCGCTCCCGGACGAGGTGAGAGTCGATCCAACATGGCCCTAGGTCTCCTCCACGGCGACGAGGTGCTTGACCTTGGCGATCATCCCCCGGATCGCCGGGGTGTCCGGGACTTCGACCACCTGGTGCATTCTGCGCAGGCCGAGCCCCCGGAGCACCAGCCGCTGCCGGCGGTGGTAGCCGATCGCACTCCGCACCTGCCTGACGCGGATCCGCCCCGTCCCGCTCATGCCCGTCCGAGCTCCCGCAGCCGCTCGTCCGGGTCGCGGAGCTGCCGCAGCCCCTCGAGGGTGGCGCGAACGGCGTTGTTGGGGTTGTTGCTGCCGATGATCTTCGTGAGCACGTCCCGGATCCCCGCCGACTCGAGGACGGCGCGGACCCCGCCCCCCGCGATCACACCCGTTCCGGGTGACGCGGGCCGAAGGAGCACCATGCCCGCGCCGAAGTGACCGAGAATCTCGTGGGGAATGGTTCCGCCCACGAGCGGCACCTTCATGAGGCTCCGCCGGGCCTTCTCGACTCCCTTCCGGATCGCTTCGGGCACCTCGCTCGCCTTGCCGTAGCCCACGCCCACGACGCCGGCGGCCTGGTCGCCCACCACCACGAGCGCACTGAAGGAGAAGCGCCGCCCGCCCTTGACCACCTTGGCGACCCGGTTGATGTGGATCACCCGATCCGTGAGCTCGTAGTCGTTCGGGTTCAGCCTGGAATCCGTTCGTCTTCGCATACCCGCCTCAGAACCGGAGGCCCGCCTCGCGGGCGGCGTCGGCCAGGGCCTTCACCCGACCGTGGTAGAGGAAGCCGTTTCGGTTGAAGACCACCTCGCGGATCTCCTTCTCGAGGGCCAGCCGCGCCACGGCCTCTCCCACCCGGCGTGCCGCCTCGATGTTCCCCGTGGCGCCTTCCCCAGCGACCGCCGGCGATCGGGACGACACGGTCACGATGGTCCGGCCCGTCGAAGGGTCCACGAGCTGTGCGTAGATATGCCGCGCGCTGCGGTAGACGGTGAGCCTCACCCGCGGCGAACGGGCAATGCGCTTCTGCACCCGGCGGCGCCTCGCCAGCCGCCGTCTCCTGCTCTCGTCCGTGATCCTGCGCTTCATCGAAGACCTCAGGCCGCTCCGGCCTTGCCCACCTTGCGCCGCACCCGCTCGGTGGCGTACCGGATGCCCTTCCCCTTGTACGGCTCCGGCGGTCTCAGCGCCCGAACCAC
>JALSIO010000793.1 GCA_026989995.1 Myxococcales bacterium | reverse complement strand
GGGGTGCCCCTCCGGGCGCGCCCCGCAGCTCGAGTTCCTCGCCGAGGGCGGCCATGGCCCGGGCCGCCCTCGAGGTCGGTGCGTGCTCGAAGATCGACAGGCCACGCGACTGCGCCTCGTCGAGGGCTACGTGGAAGCCCACGACCGTGTGGGCGATCTCCTTGGGGAATCGCCCCTTCAGGCAGTCGAGGACCTCCTGGGCCATGCGCGTCCGGCGGTAGAAGGTCGGGACCACGAGGGTCAGCCGCAGCAGCGGATTGCCGTAGCGGGTGCGGACCGTGTCCAGCGTGCGCTGCATCTCGGCACAGCCGTCGAGGCCGAGGTAGGTGAGCGGCACGGGAACCACCACCTCGTGGGCGGCCCGGAGCACGTTCAACGTCAGGGGGCCGAACGAGGGGGGCGCGTCCATGAGGATGTAGTCGTAGCCCGCGAAGGCGCGGTCGCGGGTGAGGCGGCTCGCGAGCCGCTCGGTCACGTCCTCCGGGGAATCGTCCCAGGTCGGAAACAGGGCCAGCGCCTTGTTCGCCACCACCAGGTCGAGGCCCTCGATCCGCGTGGGCACGATGGGGCGCTCGGGAGCGCGGCAGGTCCGGTCGAGGGTGCCGTCGCCGAGGACCGTGTCGAGGAGCAGGTCCACCGCGCTTCGGCGTGCGCGCCGGACCTCGGCTCCGAACACCTTGCCGAGGTGCCCCTGGGGATCCATGTCGAGGGCGAGGACGCGGTGCCGTCGTTCCCGGGCCAGGAACGCGGCGAGGTTGGCCACGAGCGTGGTCTTTCCGCTTCCGCCCTTCTCGTTGATGACGGCGATCCGGCGCGTGACCGGGACCTCCTGCCCGCGGCTTCCGGCCTGCCCCGCCGATCCTTCCGCTGGGGCGGAAGGGGCCGGAGCCGCGCGACCCACCGGACGGGGCGAGAGGACACGAGGACGATCGCAGCCGAAGCACCGGGAGCCGGGCGGGATCGCATCCCCGGGGACACGCGATCCGCCGCCACCGGAAGTGTCTACTCCGCTTCAGCCCTGGAACAGCGTTCTCACCCGCTCGTGTTCCTACTCCCGGCGGCGCCCCGTGTCAAGCGCGCGAAGCCGAGATGTGACGAAGCCCCCGGCGCCGTCGGACGCCGGGGGCTTCGCAGTCGGAGCGCGCGTGCGGGGAAGCGCGCCTAGGCGGCGCCCTTGGCCTCCTTGACGGCCTGGGTCAGCGCCGGAACCACCTCGAAGAGGTCCGCAACCACACCCACGTCGGCCACCTCGAAAATCGGCGCGTCCGGGTCCTTGTTGATCGCGATGATGAAGTTGGATCCCTTCATGCCGACGAGGTGCTGGATGGCTCCCGAGATCCCACAGGCGACGTAGAGCTTCGGCGCGACCACCTGCCCCGACGAGCCCACCTGGTACTCGTGGGGAAGCCAGCCGGCATCCACCACCGGCCGCGAGGCACCCATGGCGCCGCCGAGCGCCTCGGCGAGCGGCTTGATCACCTCCTCGAACTTCTCCGGCGCTCCCACGCCCCGGCCGCCCGAAACGATGATGCTCGCCTTGGTGAGGTCGACGCCCTTGGCCTCGGCCACGCGGGTCTCGACGAACTTCACCCGCAGGGAGTCCGCCGGCGGCGCGGCGTCGAGGGCGGTCACCTTCCCGTCGGCGGTGCCCTCGAAGGCCGCGGTGGCCCCCGGCTGCATGCTCGCCACCACGGGGGTGCCCCGGGCGACGAGGCGCGCGTCGAGCTTTCCGTTGAACACCCGGCGAAGGAAGACGAGCTTTCCGTCCTCCACCAGGAGGTCGAAGCAGTCGGACGCGAAGCCGGCCTCGAGCGCGGCGGCTACCCGCGGGGCCAGGTCCCACCCGGTGGGGGTGTTGGAGAAGAGGACGAGGTCGGGTGAGGCCGCCTCCACGGCCGCCTGCACGGCATGCTGGAAGGCGTCCACCGTGTAGTGCTCGAGGGTGTCGCCGTCGATGGCGAAGACCTCGCCCCCGCCGCGCTTGGACAGCTCCTCGGCCTGCGTCCCGATTCCCTTCCCGGCCACCACGCTCTTGACCTCGCGGTCGGTGGCCTCCGCCACGCGCCGGGCGAAGCTCACCAGTTCGTAGGTGGCCTCGCGGATGGCGCCCTTCTGGATCTCTGCGACGATGAGGATGCTTCCCATGAGAGCCTCCCGAGGCCTCTAGAGCAGGCCCAGCTCCTTGATCTTGGCGACCAGCTTCTGGACCACCTCCTCGGTGGAGCCGGACAGGATTTCCGCACCTTCCCCCTTGGGGGGCGTGTAGATCTTCTCGACGGCGATTTTCGCCGCCGCGGGCCCGACCTGGTCGGCGACGCCGAGGTCGGCGGCGGTCTTGACGTCGATGGACTTCTTCTTGGCGGCCATGATCCCCTTGAGGGAGGCGTACCGCACCTGGTTCAGGCCGGTCTGCACCGAGATCAGACAGGGACGGGGCAGGTCGACCACCTCGAGCGCGCCGCCCTCGAGCTCGCGCTCCACGCGCATGGCGCCATCGTGCTGCTCCACCTTCACGGCCGCGGTGGTGTGCGGCATGTCGGCGAGCTGGGCGAGCATGGGCGGGACCGCCGCGGTATTGACGTCGTCCGACATGAGGCCCGTGAGGATGAGGTCGGGCCCCTCCTCCTTCGCCACCGCGGCCAGCGTCCGGGCGATGCCGAGGGCGTCGGATCCCTCGATCGCCGGATCCTTCACGTGGACCGCCCGGTCGGCACCCATTCCGAGCGCCGTCCGCAGGGACTGGGTCACCCGGTCCGGGCCGATGGACACGACCACGACCTCCGCCTCGCCGGCGTCCTTGATGCGAAGGGCCTCCTCGAGGGCGTACTGGTCGTAGCTGTTGATCTCGAACTTGATCCCGTCTTCCTTGATCCAGGTGCCCTCGGCATTGATGTCGAGCCGGGCATCCTGATGGGGGACCTGCTTCAGGCACACCATGATCTTCATGGGGGACACACGCCTCCGCGGATGGGTGTGAGGTGGCGCCGGCGCGAGGGCCCCGGCACCCGGGCGGCGCGAACACTACCGGAGGCGTGCGGGGCGCGCAAGCCGCCAAAAAGGGCAAAACTCCTCTTGAAATCAAGGGGTTGGGGCACCCGGGGACAGCTCCCGGACGATCCGCCCGTGCCCGCGCCCACCCGTGCAGAAAGTTTCCGGGTTCCCGGCGGTTCTGGGCTAAACTGCCGGCCGCATCCGCTCACCCTGGCAAGGAGGTTCCGGTGTCCCGAGCAACCGGTCTGATTCGGATCCTCGGCGCTGGTTGCGCCGTCCTCTTGGGCCTCGTCCTGGCGGCGCCCTTCTCGGCGGCCAAGGACGATCGACCGTCCGAGATTCCCTACGAGACGCCGAGCGAAATTCCCCAGCTCGACCCGTCCTACCGGATGACCAGCCACAAGGTGGTGCTCATCACCGACCATGCGCTCAATCCGCGGCTCGTGACCCTGGACGAGGGGCAGCTCGTGGCCTGGATCAGCTACTCCCGGGCGCCGTCGGAGATCGTCTTCGAGCGCGAGGTGGCACGCGACATGGTCTGCCACAGCCTCGTCAACTTCGCGATCAAGGACGACGAGATCCGGTCCGCGCCCATCAACGCCGGCGAGTTCGCCTCCTTCTGCCAGCTCAAGCCGGGCCGCTACAAGTACAAGGTGGTGCGGACCCTTCCGGCGGACCGGTCGGCCGACGTCCCCCGCGTCCTCGAAGGCGAGATCCTGGTCGGCAACGTCGGGGGCGGCAAGGCCAGAGACTGAGCCCGCGGGGGCGGCGCCCGAGCGGCGTGCGGCCAGACTCCCCGGGATCCGGCGCCCTGCGGGGCTAGGCGTAGCCCATGAAGCGCAGGAAGCTCGGCAGGTCGGCCGCGCGCAGATAGGGGTTCCGGCGCTTCTCCTCTCCGAGGGTGCCACAGGGCTCTGCGTAGGCATGGCCGGGGAAGACCACGGTCTCGTCCGGAAGCCTCCTCAGCACCCCGTGCAGGCTCCGGTACATCGCCTCCGGGTCGCCGCCCGGGAGGTCCACGCGGCCGCAGCCGCCGAGAAAGAGCGTATCCCCGGACACGAGAAGCGGCGGGTGGCCGGGCTGCTCGACCAGGAAGCACTGCGACCCCGGGGTGTGTCCCGGCGTGTGCAGCAGCCGGATCCGGATGTTCGGTCCGAGCACGAGGGCGTCGCCGCCCTCGTGGCGTACCAGGTCGGTTTCCGAGAGGCCCGTCAGGCGACGCAGACCGTCGGCCTCGACGGCGTGCACGTGGACCGGAACCGGGCGACGCGCCAGAAGCTCGCCCAGGCCCTCGATCCGGTGGCCGAAGACCTGCCCGCCGACGTGATCCGGGTGGTAGTGGGTCACGAGGGCACCGGCGAGATCGAGTTCCTCGGCGTCGGCGCGCCGGAGCAGGGCGTCCACGTTCCAGGCCGGATCGACGATCACCGCGGCCCGGGTCTCGGGATCCCCGATCAGGTAGGCGTAGTTCGCCATCTCGCCGACCGGGATCTGGTGGAAGACGAGCCTTCTTCCCGCGTGCATGCGTGCTCCGTCGATTCGGGGCCGGCGGCACCTCCGCCCCGGACCGGGCACCCGGCCCGACCCGCCCGAAATCCAGTCTAGCCCCGGGTGAGGGCGAGCAGCGGCGTGTGGGCCAGCCAGGCGGCGAGAAGCGCTACGAGCACCACCCCGGCCACCCGGGCGTCCCGCCGTCCCACCAGGCTTCCCACCGCGGTCCACGTGGCGGCGATGGTGAACACCCACTTGCCGAGCCAGAAGAGCCCGCCGACCCAGGGGACCGTCTGGAAGAGCCCCAGGGCCAGGGGCGCGGCGGCGAGGCCCGCGGCCCGGAACAGGGGCGCGAAGGGCACGGCCCGCCCGGCGAGTGGGGCGAGCACGAAGAGCGCCATCACCCACAGGGCGAACCTCGCCGTGCCGGTGGCGAGCTGCCCGAAGAAGCCCGGCCAGCCTCCGGTCGCGAGCGCCGAGGCGGCCTCCAGCGTGCAGGCCACGAGCACGACCTGCAGCGCCAGGCCGGTGTCCTCCTCCCGGGCGGCCACCTCGGCGTAGACCCGGGCGTCCAGGGAGAGGGCCCGCACCAGCCGATCGGGCAGCGGCTCCGCCTCCGCCACGGCTATCCGCCCAGTGTGGCGTGGATCCAGGCATCCACGACGGAGAGCACCTCGGCCTGGACCTCTTCGTCGGTCCGCCCGGAACGCTTGGGGACGTGCAGTGCATGGTCCGCCTCCGCGACCACGTGGAGCTGGGTCGGCGCCCCGACCCGGAGCAGGGTGCGTCGCAGGACGTCGAGGTCGCAGGAGCGGTCGCGCGATCCCTGGACGAAGAGCATGGGGCAGACCACGCGGAAGAGATCGTCGGCCCGCACCTTCTGCGGCCTGCCCCGGGGGTGCAGGGGGAAGCCGAGGAAGAAGAGCCCCTCCACCCGAACCCGGCTGCTGGCTGCCAGGTGCGCGGTGACTGCGGCTCCGAGGTTCTTGCCGCCGAGGAAGAGGTGGGCCGGTGCCGCGGTGGGGTCGCGGCCGAGCACCGCGATCGCGGAGCGGAGGGTCTGCACGAGCACCCCAAGGTCGTCGGCCCGCTTCCGGCCGGCCTCGGCGAAGGGGAAGTTGAACCGGAGCGCGAGGTACTTCCGCTCGGTGAGCTGCCGGTGGAGGGACTCGATCAGGGGGTCGGAGAGATCGCCCGTGCCGCCGTGGGCGAGCACGACGCTGATCCGGGAACCGGTCGGCCACCACTCGGGCGTTCCGAGGATTCCCGTCACCTCCGTGAGCCCGTGGACGGGCTCGCGGAGGGGAATCTTGATCTCTTCGAAGCGAGGTCCGGGCTCCAAAGGTCCCCTCCGGGGAGCTGTTTTATAACACGGCTCCCGGGCGATCGCCGATGGGCCGATGGGGAGGGGGAGGCGGCTCGGAGAGGGTGCGAAGCCCCGAGACGGGCGGGGCTCGGCGGCGCGTGGGCGGGTCCGGGGGGAGCCGGTACCCTGGCTGCAACTCTGCGGAGATCCAATGGAAAAGGTCCTGTTGACGGGCATCGCCGGCGGGCAGGGGAGGCTGGTCGCCCGGCGCCTGCTCGAGGGCTTCGAAGTCTGCGGCGTGGACCGCGTCCCGTGGGAGGGGCGCCCACGCGGGGTCACCGTCCACCAGGTGGACCTCCGCAAGAAGAAGTTCGAGGACGTCGTCCGGACGGAGCAGCCCACGGCGATCGTGCACATGGGCTTCATCCGGCATTTCCGGACCGATCCGCGGCTCCGGCACGACGTCAACGTGCGGGGGACGAAGCAGCTTCTCGACCACTGCATCCACTACGGCGTCCAGAAGCTGGTGGTCCTGTCGAGCGGGTACGTCTACGGCGCCTTCCCCGAGAACCCGTACAACATGGACGAGGACCACCCGCTTTCCGCGAGCCGCTCGTATCCCGAGATCCGCGATCTCGTGGAGGTGGATACCCTCGCGACCGCCTTCATCTGGAAGTACCCGCACATCCGCACCTGCGTGCTCCGGCCCGTGAACATCCTCGGCTACTACGTCCAGTCGATGATCGGCGAGTACCTCCGGCAGCCGCGGGTGCCCACGATGATGGGCTTCGACCCGATGATGCAGTTCATCCACGAGGAGGACATCTGCGAGGCCATCGCGCTCGCCCTCGCGCACGGCCTGCAGGGTGTGTTCAACGTGGTCGGTCCCGGCGCCGTGCCGCTGCACACGGCGATCCGGGAGACCGGCGGCCGGGCGGTTCCGCTGCCCGAGCCCCTGGTGCGGCCCCTCTTCGACCGGCTGTTCCGCCTCGGCCTCTGGCCCTATCCCGCTGGTGCCATCGACTTTCTCAAGTATCCGGTGACCCTCGATGGGAGCCGCTTCGTGGAGGCGACGGGCTTCAAGCCGCTTTTCGGTTTGCAGGAGATCTTCCAGAGCGTGCGGCGGGAGTGATCCGTGGCCCCCGACGGTGCCCTCCGGGCCCTCGCGGATCTGACCGGTGCCTTCGTGCCGCTCTCCCTGCGGGACCTCGCGTCGACCCTCGAGGACCGTCTGGACAAGGTCCCGGCCCGGCTCAACGAGTACGGCTACGACCCCTTCGGCATGAGCCCGGCGGCCATGCGGCGGGCGCTCCTGCCCGCCGCCTGGCTCTACCGGACCTGGTTCCGGGTCGAGACCGCGGGCATCGACCGCGTGCCCGAGGGGCGGGTGCTGCTCGTCGCCAACCACGCGGGGCAGCTTCCCTTCGACGGCTCCATGCTGGCGATGGCCATGCTGCTCGAGGCGGAACCGCCGCGGCTGGTGCGGGGTATGGGCGAGTACTGGATCCCGCGCATCCCGTGGTTCAACATCCTCGCCACCCGGGGCGGGCAGGTGGTCGGGACGCCGGAGAGCTGCCAGGCCCTGCTCGAGGCCGACGAGTGCGTGATGGTCTTTCCGGAGGGCGTTCGGGGCATCAGCAAGCCCTACCGCAAGGCCTACCGGCTGCAGCGATTCGGCCTCGGGTTCATGCGACTCGCCCTCGAGACCGGAACGCCGATCGTTCCCGTGGGCATCGTGGGCTCCGAGGAGCAGCAGCCGGCCTTCGCCAACCTCTCGGGGATGGCCCGGATGCTCGGCATGCCGGCGCTGCCGGTGACGCCCACCTTCCCGTGGCTCGGCCCGCTCGGCCTGCTTCCGCTGCCGGTGAAGTACCGCATCCTCTTCGGTGCTCCCCTGCGCTTCGAGGGAGAGGCGGCGGAGGAGGATCACCTGATCGAGGTCCGGGTCGAGGCGGTCCGCACCGCCATCGCGGCGCTGCTCGAGCGGGGGCTTCGGGAACGGCGGGGCGTCTTCCGTTGAGCGCGCGGGCCCGCGCGGCCGGGCGGGGCCTGCTCCTCGTCGCCGCGGCCCTCGGCTGTGCCCAGGGCGCCGTGCGCCCCCCGGAGCGGGGGCCCGGCGCGGGCCTTCCCACGCCCGCCTCTCCGCCTCCGGCCCGGGCCGTCCTCGTCACCATCGCCGGCCTCGGCGAGGCGGCGCTCGGTGCCGACCTGCCGAACCTCGCGGCGCTCGCCGAGGGCGGACAGGCCGTCGCGCTTTCGGGGGTCGCGCCGCTCTCCGCGTATCCGCTCCACGCCACCCTGGTCACCGGAGAGCCCCCGGCGCGCCACGGCGTGGGCGGGGACCACCTGCTCACCCCGGAGGGCGTGGCCAATGCGCGCCCCTACCACGTCCGGCATCTGGCCGCCCCGACCCTCTACGCCCCCTTCGATG
>JALSIO010000792.1 GCA_026989995.1 Myxococcales bacterium | reverse complement strand
GGAGAGGCCCTGGTGGCCGCCCTCGATCGGCTCTGTGCCGAGGCGTCGGCCGCCATCGACGAGGGCGCGAACCTCCTCATCCTCTCCGACCGCGGTGTGGATGCGGACCGGGCACCCATCCCCATGCTGCTGGCGACCGGGGCCGTGCACCACCACCTCGTGCGGGAGGCCAAGCGCACCCGCTGCGGACTTCTCTGCGAGACGGGCGAGGCGCGGGACGTGCCGCAGATCGCCCTGCTCATCGGCTACGGCGCGGGTGCCGTCAACCCCTACATGGCCTTCGAGAGCATCCGCGAGCTCGTCGAGGAGGGGATCTACCTCCCCGAGGGCCTGGACTACGAGACGGCCGTCACCAACTACATCAAGGCGACGGACAAGGGACTGCTCAAGACCTTCGCCAAGATGGGGATCTCGACCCTCCAGAGCTACCGGGGCGCCCAGATCTTCGAGGCGGTGGGCCTCGACCGCGAGGTGGTGGAGCGCTGCTTCGCGGGAACGGCGTCGCGGGTCTCCGGGGTCGGCTTCGAGGTGATCGCCCGCGAGACCGCCATGCGCCACGAGCGGGCCTTCCCGGGGGATCGCTTCACCTATCCGGAGCTCGACCCGGGTGGTCTCTACCAGTGGCGGCAGCGCGGGGAGCGCCACACCTTCAACCCGACCACCGTGGCGAAGCTGCAGCACGCCGTGCGCACGGGCAGCTATGAGACCTACAAGGAGTTCGCGCGGGCGGCGGACGGCGAGGCCCTCGAGGCCTGCACGCTGCGCGGCCTCTTCCAGCTCCGCTACGCCCCGGAGCCCGTGCCCCTCGAGGAGGTGGAGCCGGCTTCGGAGATCATGAAGCGCTTCTGCACCGGCGCCATGTCCTACGGCTCGATCTCCCTCGAGGCCCACCAGACGCTCGCCATCGCCATGAACCGCATCGGCGGAAAGAGCAACACCGGGGAGGGCGGGGAGGACCCGGATCGCTTCACCCCGGACCCGAATGGCGATTCCCGCCGCAGCGCCATCAAGCAGGTGGCCTCGGGCCGATTCGGCGTGACCAGCCACTACCTGGTGAACGCCGACGAGATCCAGATCAAGATCGCCCAGGGGGCCAAGCCGGGGGAGGGCGGCGAGCTCCCCGGGCACAAGGTGAACGAGACCATTGCGAGGGTTCGGCACTCGACGCCCGGGGTGGGGCTGATCTCGCCGCCTCCGCATCACGACATCTATTCCATCGAGGACCTCGCCCAGCTCATCTTCGATCTCAAGAACGCCAACCGCTTCGCGAACATCAGTGTGAAGCTCGTGGCGGAGACGGGGGTGGGGACCATCGCCGCCGGGGTCGCCAAGGGCAGGGCCGACGGCGTGCTCATCGCCGGCCACGACGGCGGCACGGGGGCGTCGCCGCAGGCCTCGATCAAGTACGCCGGGGTTCCGTGGGAGATCGGGCTCGCGGAGACCCAGCAGACGCTGGTCCTGAACGACCTTCGCGGGCGGATCCGGGTCCAGACCGATGGCGGCCTCAAGACCGGTCGCGACGTCGTGATCGGAGCGCTGCTCGGGGCCGACGAGTTCGGCTTCTCCACCGCGCCGCTCGTCGCGCTCGGCTGCATCCTCATGCGGGTGTGCCACCTGAACACCTGCCCGGTGGGCATCGCGACCCAGGACGACGAGCTGCGCCGCCGCTTCGCCGGCGTGCCCGAGAGCGTGGTGCGCTACTTCCAGTTCATCGCCGAGGAGGTTCGCGAGTACATGGCGCGCCTCGGCTTCCGCCGCTTCGACGAGATGGTGGGGCAGGTGGACCGCATCG
Source organism: Myxococcales bacterium (assembly GCA_026989995.1). GTDB lineage: Bacteria > Myxococcota_A > UBA9160 > UBA9160 > JALSIO01 > JALSIO01. The sequence goes on along the minus strand of JALSIO010000792.1, from coordinate 6,458 downwards.
AGGTGGCGCCGGCCGTGCAGACCCACTGGAAGGCGCGGGGCCTCGACTTCAGCGAGCTGCTGCACAAGCCGGACGTGCCCCACGCCATCTACCACTGCACGCGGCAGGACCACGGCCTCGAGAAGGTCCTCGACATGAAGCTGCTCGACCTCGCCGAGGCCGCGCTCCAGCGCGGCGAGGCGGTCCGCGCCCGGCTGCCCATCCAGAACACCGACCGCGCGACGGGCACCATCCTCGGTTCGGAGATCTCCCGCCGCTACGGCGCCGAGGGGCTTGCGGACGACACCATCGAGCTGACCTTCGACGGCTCGGCCGGCCAGAGCTTCGCGGCCTTCGCGCCGCGGGGACTCACGCTGCTCGTGAACGGCGACGCCAACGACTACTGCGGCAAGGGCCTTTGCGGCGCCAAGATCGCCGTCCGGGTTCCCGAGGGCTCCACCTTCGACCCGGGGGAGAATGTCATCGTCGGGAACGTGGTGCTCTACGGTGCCACCTCCGGCGAGGCCTACTTCCAGGGGTTGGCCGGTGAGCGCTTCTGCGTGCGCAACAGCGGCGCCGAGGCCGTGGTGGAGGGGGTGGGCGATCACGGTTGCGAGTACATGACGGGCGGCCGGGTGGTGGTCCTCGGGCGCACCGGCCGGAATTTCGGCGCCGGCATGAGCGGGGGGATCGCCTACGTCCTCGACGAGGACGGCGGCTTCGCCGGGCGGTGCAACCCGGAGACCATCGATCTCGATCCCCTCGAGCCCGAGGACGAGGAGATCATCCAGCGGATGGTCCGCCGGCACTTCCACTACACCCGGAGCCGAAAGGCGGAGGAGGTGCTGCGGAAGTGGGAGACCTACGGACCGCGGTTCGTGAAGGTCTTCCCCAAGGACTACAAGCGGGCCCTCGCGGACCGCATCGCGGCGGGGAGCGGAGATGGCTGATCCCAGGGGGTTTCTCAAGTATCCCAGGCGAGGTCCGCCCTACCGACCGGTGGAGGAGCGGATCCGGGACCACCGCTGTGTGCAGGCGGAGATGCCCATCGAGGAGGTGGAGATCCAGGCCGCGCGGTGCATGGATTGCGGCATCCCCTTCTGCAACAACGGCTGTCCGCTCGGCAACCTGATTCCCGACTGGAACGACCTCGCCTTCCGCCACAAGTGGGAAGACGCCCTCGTGCGACTCCACTCCACCAACAACTTTCCCGAGTTCACGGGGATGGTCTGCCCCGCGCCCTGCGAGGCCGCCTGCGTGCTCGGCATCAACACCGACCCGGTCACCATCAAGCAGGTGGAGTGGACCATCATCGACCGTGGATTCCGGGAGGGGTGGGTGCGCCCGGTGGCTCCTTCCCGGCGCACCGGGCGCTCGGTGGCCGTGGTGGGCTCGGGGCCGGCGGGGCTCGCGGCCGCGCAGCAGCTCACCCGCGCCGGTCACACGGTCACGGTCTTCGAGAAGAACGACCGCATCGGGGGGCTGCTGCGCTACGGCATTCCGGACTTCAAGCTCGAGAAGTGGATCGTCGACCGGCGCCTGGAGCAGCTCCGCGAGGAGGGCGTGGCCTTCCAGACCGGCGTCCATGTGGGCCGCGACCTCTCCGTGGCCGAGCTCCGCCGCTCCTTCGACGCGGTGCTTCTCTGCCTCGGATCCGAAAAGCCGCGCGACCTGCCGGTGCCCGGGCGTGAGGCGCGCGGGATCCACTTCGCCATGGAGTTCCTGACCCAGCAGAACCGCCGGAACGCCGGCGACACCCTCGACCCCCGGGAGGAGATCCTCGCCACCGGCAAGGACGTGGTGATCCTGGGCGGAGGCGACACCGGCTCCGACTGCGTCGGGACCTGCCACCGACAGGGCGCGCGCTCCGTGACCTCCATCGAGCTCCTGCCACGGCCGCCAGAGCAGCGCTCTCCCAGCACCCCGTGGCCCGAATGGCCGCTCATGCTCCGCTCGAGCTCTTCCCACGAGGAGGGCGGAGTCCGCGAGTTCGGTCTGCTCACCCGGCGCTTTCTCACCCAGGGGGGTCGGGTCTCGGGGCTCGAGGTGATCGAGGTCCGTTACGGGGAGCCGGACGGATCCGGCCGGCCTTCCCTGGTGGAGGTCCCGGGGACCGAACGGGTGATCCCCGCCCAGCTCGTTCTGCTCGCCATGGGCTTCGTCCATCCCGTGCACGAGGGGCTCGTCGACGAGCTCGGCGTCGAGAAGGATGCCCGCGGCAACGTCCGTGCGGATCTCCGGACCTTCGCCACCAGCGAACCCGGCGTCTTCGCAGCCGGGGACTGCCGTCGGGGGCAGTCCCTCGTGGTCTGGGCCCAGTGGGAGGGGCGCGAGGCCGCCCGCGCGGTGGACCTCTACCTGATGGGCGAGTCGCGGCTGCAGTCGAAGACCGCCTTCGTCTAGCCGGGCGTCCCCGGGGGCCGATTCCGTCCGGGACCGGTGCCGGTCTTGACTGCCTTCCCACGGGCCGACTACGATCGCAGGGCAGCCAGCCGGGGGTGGCCCATTTCCGAGCCGGTGGTCGATCGAGAGTCCGGGTCCAGCCAGCTCGAGCGCCTGGAGCTCGCCCTCCGGTCGCTCCTGGAACGGGTTCGGCTGCTCATCCGGGAGAATCGCCGTCTTCGCGAGGAGCTCGGGGATCGGGAGCGCCGCCTCCGGGCCCTCGACGAGCGCCTTTTCGAAATGAGCCAGCGCCGGCAGGATGTCGCCAAGCGCGTCGACGACCTCATCACCACGGTCGACCAGCTCGAGGCCCGCTACCAGCAGGCCGCGAAGGGCTTCGTGCCCGATCCCCCCGAGTGAGCGAGGGCCGCCGCACGATCACCGTCCGGATCCACGGGCAGGAGTACCGGATCCGGAGCGAGGCGGACGAGGGGAGCGTCCGGCGGGCGGCCGCCTTCGTGGACGAGACCATGACCCGGATCCGCGAGCGCACCGAGGCGGTGGACACCCTCGACGTCGCGATCCTGGCGGCCCTCAACCTCGCCAACCACCTGCTCGCCGCACGTGCGGCCGCCGAGGAGCGCGGCGCCCGCGAGCTCGCGGTGGACCAGCAGCGGCTCGCCGGCCTCTGGGAGCTCGTCGAGCAGCTCGATGCCGAGGTGGCCGCCGCCCTCGCGGAGGGCGCCTGAGCCCGCCCGATGCCCCCGACCGCCGGCGATCCTCCGGCGGGAAGCTCAAGGCCGCCAAGCGGCGGCTCCGGCGGGAGTTCCGCGCCCGGCGGGAGGCGCTGCCGCCGGCGCAGCGCGTCGAGGCCGCCCGCCGCGCCTGGCAGCACCTGCTGGCCCTGCCCGAGATGCGGCGCGCCCGGCGCGTGGGCCTCTACGCGGCGCTCGACTTCGAGGTAGCGACCCGCGGACTCGCGGAGATGCTCCTCCGGCAGGGCGTGGAGGTGCTGCTTCCGCGGATCCGGGAGGGGGAGATCGAGTTCGCCCCGGTCGCGAGCTGGGAGGACCTGGTGCCCGGCCCCCTCGGCGTTGCCGAGCCGCCCGGATCTGCCCCGGGCGCGAGCGCACCTCCCGACGTGGTGGTGGTGCCGGGCCTGGCCTTCGATGCGGCCGGCAACCGGCTGGGCTATGGAAAGGGCTTCTACGATCGCTGGCTCGCCCGCCACCGGGTTCCCGCCGTGGGGCTGGCCTTCGCAGTCCAGGAGGTGGAGGAGGTCCCGCACGGGCCGGGCGACCGCCCCGTGGACGCATGGGTCACCGAGCTCGGGGTGCGGCGATGCCGTCGGGAGAGCGCCGTGGGGGAGGACCGCCGGCTCGAAGAGGAGGTGGAGCGCCAGCTCCGCATCATCGCCGAGGGCGCCGAGGTCTTCGTGGGCGAGGACGATCTCCGCGAACGCCTCCGCACCGCGCTCGCCGAGGGCCGCGGGCTGCGGGTGAAGCTCGGCATGGATCCGTCCGCACCGGATCTCCACCTCGGCCACAGCGTGGTGCTGATGAAGCTCCGCCGCTTCCAAGAGCTCGGCCACATGCCCATCTTCCTGGTGGGGGACTTCACGGCGCGCATCGGCGATCCCTCCGGCCGCAAGAAGACGCGTCCCGCCCTCTCCGCGGAGGAGGTGGCGAGGAACGCCGAGACCTACGTCGAGCAGGTTTCCCGGGTTCTCGACGTACGGCGCGCGGAGCTGCGGTTCAACAGCGAGTGGATGGAGCCCATGCGGGCGGCCGACCTGGTGCGCCTGTGCGCGACGGCGACGGTCGCCCGACTCCTCGAGCGCGACGATTTCTCGCGCCGCTACGCGGCGGGTGATCCCATCGCGGTTCACGAGCTTCTCTATCCGCTGATCCAGGGCTACGACTCGGTGGCGCTTCGCGCGGACGTCGAGCTCGGAGGCACCGACCAGACCTTCAATCTGCTGATGGGGCGCGAGATCCAGCGCGCCTACGGGCAACCGCCCCAGGCCGTGATCACGCAACCCCTGCTCGTCGGGACCGACGGGCGGGAGAAGATGTCGAAGAGCCTGGGAAACCTGATCGCCCTGACCGAGGAGCCGGCGGAGATGTACGGCAAGGCCATGAGCATCTCCGACGAGCTCATGCACGAGTGGATCCGCATCCTGTCGGCCGGGGAGTGGCCGGCGCTCGAAGAGGCCTCCGGGGCGATCCGGGAGGGACGCGGCGGATCCCCCCTCGAGCTGAAGCAGGGCCTCGCGCGCGCGATCGTGCGGCGCTTCCACGGGGAGGAGGCGGCGGCGGCGGCCGAGGCACACTTCCGGCGGGTGGTGCGCGGCGGTGAGCTTCCCGAGAAGATCCCGGAGGTGGAGGTGGCGGCCGACGGCCCGGAGGGCCGGGGGCTGCTCTATCTGCTGCGGGAGCTCGGCTTTGCCTCGAGCACCAGCGAGGCCCGGAGGCTCGTGGCCCAGGGAGGGGTCTCCGTCGACGGCGAGCCCGTTCGCGACCCGAAGGCCGCGGTGGCTCCCGGGGAGCACCTCGTGCGGGCCGGAAAGCGGCGCTTCGCCCGCGTCCGGGTCCTTTCCCCCGCGGGGGGGTCCGGCGACCCGGACTCCCGCGGCTAGCGGCGCCGGCTGGCCGCTGCCGGCCCGCCGGGGAGCTCCGGCGGGGGCTTGCCGGCCCGGTGCGCGGGGCTATATTGCGCCTCCCGCTCGGCGGGATCGGGCGTTCCGGTCCGATCCCGTCCGGGGGAACGGGAGCCGGCCTCGGGGCCGAAGCCGCGTTCCCCCGGCCCGGGCACCGGGTTCGCCCGGCTTCGGGCGGGCACACAGGCCGACACGGCTCGGTTCGCTCCGGCTCCTCTGCACAAGGTGTCCGGGGCCTCGCTTCGCTCTTTGAAAACCGAATCGCGCAGGGTCCTGCGGACGCGTAGCGAGCGTTCGCAGCCAAATCGGTGCGAGACCCCGTCGAACCGCTCCGCGTCTCCGGCTCCACCGGAGAACGCGGTACGGCCCGATCGCCGGCCCACGGGTCGACCATCGGGCCAGGGGAAAAGAGCGGAGACGCGTTCGCGTGTCTCCGCTCGCCAAGTTCAAACTGGAGAGTTTGATCCTGGCTCAGAACGAACGCTGGCGGCGTGCCTAAGACATGCAAGTCGTACGGAAAGGCCCCCTTCGGGGGGTACTCGAGTGGCGCACGGGTGAGTAACGCGTGGGTAACCTGCCTTCGGGTCTGGAACAACTCCGGGAAACTGGGGCTAATTCCGGATAAGCCCACGAGCCCTCGGGCTCGCGGGAAAAGGTGGCCTCTCCATGGAAGCTACCGCCTGAAGATGGGCCCGCGTCCCATTAGCTTGTTGGTGAGGTAACGGCTCACCAAGGCGACGATGGGTAGCTGGTCTTAGAGGATGATCAGCCACACTGGAACTGAGACACGGTCCAGACTCCTACGGGAGGCAGCAGTCGGGAATTTTGGGCAATGGGCGAAAGCCTGACCCAGCAACGCCGCGTGAGGGATGAAGGCCTTCGGGTCGTAAACCTCTGTCGGGAGGGAAGAAGGGTGGCCGTTCGAACAGGGCGGTCATTTGACGGTACCTCCAAAGGAAGCGCCGGCTAACTCCGTGCCAGCAGCCGCGGTAATACGGAGGGCGCAAGCGTTGTTCGGAATTACTGGGCGTAAAGCGCGTGTAGGCGGTTCGGTAAGTCGGATGTGAAATCCCGGGGCCCAACCCCGGAACTGCATTCGATACTGCCGAGCTAGAGTCCCGGAGAGGGTGGCGGAATTCCCAGTGTAGAGGTGAAATTCGTAGATATTGGGAGGAACACCGGTGGCGAAGGCGGCCACCTGGACGGCGACTGACGCTGAGACGCGAAAGCGTGGGGAGCAAACAGGATTAGATACCCTGGTAGTCCACGCCGTAAACGGTGGGTGCTAGACGTCGGGGGTATTGACCCCCCCGGTGTCGCAGCTAACGCATTAAGCACCCCGCCTGGGGAGTACGGCCGCAAGGCTAAAACTCAAAGGAATTGACGGGGGCCCGCACAAGCGGTGGAGCATGTGGTTTAATTCGAAGCAACGCGCAGA
>JALSIO010000791.1 GCA_026989995.1 Myxococcales bacterium | reverse complement strand
GTCCGGTGGGGATCGGGGTCTCGTGCTCGGCGGACCGCCAGATCCTCGCCCGGATCGACGCCGAGGGGATCCACCTCGAACAGCTCGAGACCGATCCGGCCCGCTTCCTTCCGGAGGTGGACGAGCGCATGCTCGGGGGCGAGGTGGTCGAGATCGACCTCCGACGGCCCATGGACGAGATCCGGGCCGAGCTCTCGAAGCACCCGATCCGTACCCGCCTCTCGCTGACCGGTCCGATGGTGGTCGCGCGCGACATCGCCCACGCGCGCCTTCGGGAGCGGATCGAGCGGGGCGAGGGTCTTCCGGACTACGTGAAGCAGCACATCATCTACTACGCGGGCCCGGCCAAGACGCCCCAGGGCTATGCCTCCGGCTCCTTCGGTCCCACCACGGCGGGCCGCATGGATTCCTACCTCGATCTCTTCATGCGCCACGGGGGAAGCCTCGTCACGCTGGCCAAGGGCAACCGCTCCCGCCAGGTGACCGAGGCCTGCAAGAAGTACGGCGGGTTCTACCTCGGCTCGATCGGCGGGCCGGCGGCGCTGCTCGCCGAGCAGTGCATCCGGAAGGTCGAGGTCCTCGAGCACCCGGAGCTCGGGATGGAGGCGATCTTCCGGATCGAGGTGGAGCGCTTCCCCGCCTTCATCGTCGTCGACGACAAGGGCCACGATTTCTTCGCCGACCTGAACCGCTAGGCGGGTCCTCCCGCGCCGGCTCAATCGTGATAGTAGGAGGCGGGAACCCGGCTGACGATGAAGTTGACCGCCTCGTTGATCACGACGCGCAGGGCCTTCTCGGTGGGCGTGTTGGCCCATCCCCCGAGAGCGCCTGCGAGGCCACCGAATCCGGTGGCACCGCCGAGGGCGCCGAGGGCGCTGATGTCGGTCGCGCTGCCCTCGACCGTGGTGGCGGCCAGGATGCGCGACGTCTTCGCGTCCACGATGCGGAGGTCGATGGCCATGTGGGCCTTCTTGTAGCCGCCGGCGATGGCGCCCACGATGCCCCCGCCAAAGCCCCCGAGGCCGCCGCCTCCGCCGCTCGCCGCGCCTTCGAACTCGGTGACGGCGCCCATGACGAGGAGCTCGGCGCCCTCGATCTCACCGGCCCGGGCCTCGGTGCCCTGCTTGACGCGGCCCGCGAGGGCGAGGTCCTGCTCCGCGAGCACCGCGTCGAGATTCTGCCGCTCGAGGACGATGAAGCGGTTGGTCATGACCAGTGCCGTGGCGAGCTGGTCGGCCATGCCATCGCCGATCGCTCCGGTCCACCAGCCCTTCCCCGTCTTGTCGGTGAAGCGTGCGACCGCGATCCGGGCCTTGGGGCCGTCGTAGGGCTCGGCCTGGGCCTGGGCGATGGTCTGCGAGCTCCCCTGGGTGACCGTGGCACGGGGGGGCGGGTTGATCGCCTCGAGCGCGCAGGCCGAGAGGCTCATGACGAGAAGGGTCAGGGTGGCAACGGATGCACGCATGCTTGGCTCCTCCGGTGGGCCGGGGGGTCCGAGCGAACGTAGCGGCCCCGGCCGGAGGCCGCGATGCCGGCCCGCCGCCCGGCGAAGCGACCGCCCCCACCGCTCCGGTGTTCGACGGAGCGGGGCCTCCACCGATTCACCGACTTCGGCCTTGCGAATCCCGGGGCCCTTTGGGACTTTCGGGGGCGCCATCCGGAGGCGTCCTTGCATCTCGAGCCGAGCCCGGCCCTGGTCGTCTCCCTCGCCCTCGCGGCCGGGATTGCCGCCCAGGCCCTGGCCATCCACCTGAAGATTCCCGGCATCGTGGTCCTGCTCGCGACCGGCGTGCTGCTCGGACCCGATGCCCTCGGCATCGTCCGCCCCGAGCTGCTGGGAGATGCCCTCCACTCGCTGGTGGGCTTCGCGGTCGCGGTGATCCTCTTCGAAGGGGGCATGAACCTCGATCTCCAGCGGCTCCGGCGTTCGGCTGCGGTGATCCAGCGGCTGGTCACGGTGGGGGCGCTCATCACGGCCGGCGGCGGTGCGCTCTCGGCCTACCTGATCCTGGGGTGGTCTCCTTCGCTCTCCATCCTGTTCGGGACCCTCGTGGTCGTGACGGGGCCCACGGTCATCACACCGCTGCTGCGGCGGATCCGGGTGCGGACTCGCGTGGCCACCGTGCTCGAGGCCGAGGGTGTGCTGATCGACGCCATCGGGGCGGTCATCGCCGTGGTGGCGCTGACGGTGGCCACGAGTCCGGCCGCCAACTTCCACGACGCGGCGGCGGCCCTCGTGCAGCGGTACGGGATGGGCCTGCTCGTCGGCGGGGCCGTGGGCCTGCTCATCGCAGCCCTGCTCCGCCTGCCGCTCGTGGTTCCCGAGGGGCTCGAGAACGTGCTGACCCTCTCGCTCGTCCTCGCGGGCTACCAGACCAGTCACGCACTCGTGGAGGAGAGCGGAATCGTCTGCGTCGTCGTCGCGGGCCTGGTCGTGGGCAACGTCCGAAGCGAGGCGCTCCGGGATCTGCGCGAGTTCAAGGAGCAGCTCACCGTGCTGCTGATCGGCATGCTCTTCGTGCTGCTCGCTGCAGATGTGAGGCTCGTCGAGATCCGAGCGCTGCTCTGGCCGGGTCTGCTCGTGGTGGGCTGCCTCATGTTCGTGGTGCGGCCGATCCAGGTGCTGGTGTGTACCTCCGGATCCGAGCTCGACTGGCGCGAGCGGCTCTTCATCGGGTGGCTGGCGCCCCGCGGCATCGTGGCCGCGGCGGTGGCCTCGCTTTTCGCCGACAGCCTGGGCGAGGCCGGAATCCCCGGCGGCGGCGAGCTCCGCGCCCTGGTCTTCCTCGTGATCGCCACCACCATCGCCGTGCAGGGCACCACCGGTCCGCTGCTCGCCTCCTGGCTGGGACTGCGCCGCCCGCTCGACCGCGGCTACGTGCTGCTCGGCGCGAGCCCGGTGGGCCTCGCCCTCGGCCGGATCCTCCGCGATCACGGCGAGGAGGTGATCTTCCTCGACGCCAACCCGGCCGCGGCCCGCGCCGCGCAGGAGGCGGGCTTCCGGGTGCTCTTCGGCAATGCGCTCGACGACCGCCTGCTCGCCCGCGCCGAGCTAGACGGGCGGGCGGGGGCCCTCGCGCTCACGCCCAACGAGGGGGTCAACCTGCTTTTCGGGCAGAAGGCCCGCAAGGAGTTCCGACTCCGGCGGGTGGCGCTCGCCGCGCGCTCCCGAAGCGGACCGATCGGGATCGAGCGCTACCGGGAAGCCGGCGCCCGGCTGCTATTCGGCGCGCCCCACGACCTCGAGATCTGGTCGCAGCGCCTCCGGCGGGGTGAGGCGCGCGTCGAGCGCTGGCGGCTCGAGGCGGAGGCCGACGGACTCGATCCCACGCTCGCCGACGCGCCGGACTCCCTGGTCCTCCCCCTCGCCCTCGATCGGGGCGCGCAGGTGGTGCCCTTCGACAGCGACTGCCGGCTGCGGGCCGGCGACGTGCTGCATCTCGTCCGCCACACCGCAGGACCGGCCGATGCGGAATCACGGGCCTGGCTGGTGGGGCGGGGGTTCGAGCCGGTCGTGGCCTGAGCCGGGGTGGGCACCGGTGAGGCGTGGACCGGGGTTTCGGTCGGCCCCACGCTCCTTCGCCTCGGTCCTCGAAAGGCGCCACCGGGTGCAGCGGTCGGCTTCCTCCGCGCGGCCTCGGTGGAGGCGCCCGCGCGACCGCCCGCTCCTCTGGGGAAAGGGGGCGAATGAAGCCGCTGCGCGCGGGGCTCCCGCGGCACGGGCGCGCGCCCCGGCCGGGGGTCCCGGGAGGAATGCGGGGCACGCCACCGTGGTGGAAGGAGGTCCTGCCGGGGCCCCGCCCGGATTCCGGAACCGGTCTGGTCCGGCTCAGGCGGAGGCCGGCGTCTCCCGCGCCAGTACCTTGCGGATCCGCTCGGCCACCGAGGCCAGCTCCGCCTCCTCCCCCCGCCGGCGGCCGTGGAGTGCGAGCGGCGTGCCGGCCCGGCGGGGGATCAGGTGCATGTGGTAGTGGAAGACCGTCTGCCCTGCGGCGGAGCCGTTCAGCTGGAAGACACCGAGGCCGTCGGGTGCGAGGGCGCGCCGGATCGCGTGGGCGATCCGGCGGGACCACACCGCCACGGCGGCCAGATCCTCCTCCCCGGCCTCGTAGAGGTTCTCGGCGTGGACCCGCGGGATGATCAGCGTGTGCCCCTCTGCCGCCGGGAAGAGGTCCAGGAAGGCGACCACGCGGTCGTCCTCCGCGATGCGATGGGCCGGCGCGGTGCCGGCAGCGATGCCACAGAAGATGCAGCCCGGGTCGGTCACGCCGGCAGCATAACCCGATCGCGCCCCGCCGCACCGTCCCGCTACTCGACGAGGAAGAGGTGGAGCCGCCCGCGGAGCCCGGCCGGACGCGGCAGGGCCTCGCGCGCGGGCCCTCTCGGCCGCAGCACGGGGTCGAGGCCGAGCGGGGCCCGGGTGTGGCGGCGGGCCACCTCGAGGACGGCCTCGAGCTTCTCGTCGCCTCCGAGGCTGGCGACGTCCCCGAGTTCCGGGACCTCCTCGAAGCCATCCTCGGCACGCGCCCAGCGCGCGAGCTCTTCGCGCTCCATGGCCAGCGGCGTCGCGCGGAACCCCAGCGAGCGGAGGGCGTCGACGATGGCCGCCGCCTCCTCGGACCGCGTCCGATCGTGCACGACCACCACCTCGAAGCCGGAGTTCTCGTCGAAGAGCTCGCGTTCCTCCCGCGCGGCGGCCTCGATCTCCTCGCGCTCGTAGTCGAAGTCGGCGAGCCGCTCCGGGCCGATGTCCACACTCGACGCCAGGAGGTCCTCGAGGGCGTCGAGGCGCTCCTCGGCGACCGCCTCTCCGAGCTCCGAGCGGACGATCGCGTTCTCGGACCAGGCCTCGAGCCGGGCGGAGAGCCGACCGAGGCCCCGCTCGAGCCGGTCGCTCCGCGCCTCGAGCTCCCGCAGGGCGCCGGCACCCTTCGAGGCCCGGCCGAGGGCGTCCCGCACGCCCCGCCGGAGCATCTCCTGGGCCTCCCGGAGCTCGGAGAGCTCGGCCTCGAAGGCCGCGAGCTCCCGGGAGACCCGCGCCTCCACGCGGAGATCCGTGAACCAGGCGAGGGCGGCGGCGACGCCGAGGGCCCCCGCCACCCCGAAGGCCACCCGCGCGAACGGCGCGCCGCCAGCCACCTCGGCCGCCTGCGCCCCCCGGTCGGGCGTCGCAGTCGCCGATTCGTCCAGGTGGTCGTCGGCCTGGTCCATGGCGAAGCCCCGCGGTGACGGACCGGGAGGATGCCGCGGCTCGTCCGCGGCCGCCGGTGCCGAAGGCCGGACCGCTCCCGACCGCCGGGCCCGGCCGGCTTCCGGCTTCTCCGGCTCATCGGCCGATCGGGGGCGCTCTTGACCGGGCCGGGCTCCCCCGGCCGGAGGCCGGCTGGGCCGCCGCGGGCCCGCGCCGGGCGCGCACCCGGGCAGCCGCCCGGCGCCAACCGGGGCGGAATCAGACCAGGAGGCGACGACCGCTCTCGGCGAGCTTCTCCGGATCGCGGCCCTGCTCGGGCGGGCGCGGGACCGCCCGGCCCCGCTGCACCGCGGGCCGGGCCCCGACGGCCTCGAACCACCGGGAGAGGTTCTCGAGGTCCTCCCGCTCCACGCCCGCCCAGGCGGCGAGGCTCACCCAGGGCCAGGTGGCCATGTCGGCGATGGAGTAGTCGCCCGCCAGGTACTCGCTCTCGGCGAGCCGGCGATCGAGCACCTCGTAGAGCCGGCGGGTCTCCCGCTGGTAGCGCTCTATGGCAAAGGGGATCTTCTCCGGCGCGTAGCGGAAGAAGACGTGGGCCTGCCCCTGCATCGGCCCGAGACCGCCCATCTGGAACATCAGCCACTGCAGGACCCGGGATCGCCCCCGGCGGTCGGCCGGCAGGAAGCGGCCGCTCTTCTCGGCGAGGTAGATCAGGATCGCCCCGGACTCGAATACCGGAAAGTCGTCCTCGTCGTGATCGACGATGGCGGGGATGCGACCGTTCGGATTGATCCGGAGGAACCAGTCCTCCTTCTGCTCGAGTCGCCCCAAATCGATGGGCCGCACTTCGTGGGGAAGCCCCATCTCCTCGAGGGCAATCGAGACCTTCCAGCCATTCGGGGTGGGAGCCGTGTACAGGGTGATCAACGCCTTCTCCTCGTGCGCGCGCGGGGCGCCGCGGCGCCGCTAGCGCCCGCGGGTCAGGCGGCCCACGTCGATGTACTTTCGGATCCGGCCCTTGCTCTTCATCGGCCTCGGATCACTGTCCCAGAACTCGATCCGGTTGCCCGTCCCGGTCTGGACATTGACGATCACGTCGGAGGTGACCCGGGTGTCGCGAACCTCGCTGATGCCCTCCCAGGGCTTGCCCCAGTCGTCCTTCGTCTCCCACTCGGGCCGATCGCCCGTCCACCGCTTGTTGTGCCAGATGATCTTCCAGAGCTCCTCCTTGTGGTCGTAGGCGAAGGAGTAGAGCGGCTCCAGGGTCTCCTTGTCGAGGTAGATGTCCTTGTGGTGGTAGGGGTGGTCGGCGTTCCGCGGGATCATGCGCACCTTCACGGCGCGGCGCATCTCCCAGCGGTCATCGGCGAAGGAGAGGCCATAGGGCCCGAAGTTGTGGTCCGGGTCGTAGGGATATCCGGCGACCTTGGTGTTCATGGGTGCGAGCAGGTCCATCTCGCCCAGGCATTCCCACTCGTACTGCGGGGGAATGCCGTTGAAGGAGAAGAGGTCGTCGAGGGTGAAGTCCGTCCCCGAGATCGCATCGGTGCGCTGGGCGGTGGAGATCCGCCGCACGCGCCGGAGGCTCGGCACGTACACCCACGTGTCGTCGTTCTTCGCCTCCGAGGGGGGCTTCTCGCTCGCCTTGTAGCGATAGGTGATCAGCGCGATGCCGCGGGCGTCGTAGGGCGCGATCACCTCGGCTCCCTGGGCACTCTTGCGCTGCTCGCCCCGGAAGAGGTCGCCGTTCTGCTTGTCCAGGTACTGGGGTTCCACCCGCCGGGAGAGCGTCACCGAGCGCGAGTGACCCTCGTAGTAGAGGGGGAGCTCCTCGCCCCGATCCCAGTAGCTGTAGTAGAAGGTGGCGCCGCCGCCGGTTCCGTTCCACCGGTGGTCGAAGTTCCAGATGATCTTGGCGCCCGCGAGCGGATCGTTGGCACAGTCGATCTCCTCCATCGGGAAGGGCTGGCCGGCGGTGTAGTTCTCGAGGCTGTTCTCGGGGCCGATGCGCGCCTGCCCCCGGAAGCGCTCGGTCGCTGCCTTGTACTCGGGGGCCGGGCTGTAGTCGCGGTAGAAGGGCCCGATCTCGAGCTGCATGCCCTCGTAGAAGAAGAAGTCCCGGTTGTCCCAGAACTCCTTCGGCAGGTAGGGCTTGAGCGACTCGATCCGGTCGTAGGTGATGATCTCGCCCTCCTTGAAGGGCGGCCCCGCGGCTCCGCCATCGTCGACCTGGGCGAGGGCGGTCGGGGCGAGCACGAGGCAGGTCGCCAGGGTGGCCAGCTGGGCGCGAATCACGTTTCCCTCCTGTCGTGCCGGTGATCCGGCATCACGCCACCGCCCGGTGCTCCCGGCCTCGGCCGCCTTCGGCGACCGCAGTCCTCGGCCCGACACACCCAGGGTGCACCCGGGTGCGCCGCCCAGTGGGGCCGCTCCGCCGTGGGAGGGGAGCGCCGTCCGGGGCCATCTACTTGGACGCCCCGCGCGGCCGCACGGATTCCGAAGCGACCGCGTGCATCCGCCCGCGACGGCCGCGGCGCGGTGACGCGGCAGCGTAGCCCATCGCGCCGACGCCGCGCGCCACGCCACTGCCCCTCGAATGCCCGGGAGCCGCGGGGGGACGGGTCACCCCCGGGAGCCCGCCAGGTCGGAGCTTCGCCGCCGCGACCGTCCCCGCCCGGAACGCCACGAAGCGGCAGGAGGGCCTCCGACTTCGACGCACCGCGCCATCGCAGGCCACGCGTTCGCCGATGCGGTTCCGCCGGCGTGGCGAACCTCGGGAGCCGGGCACCCGCGGGCACGGGCACGGCGGCGCGACCTTCGCGCCGCGGCGCACGCGCGGCGGGCGGAGACGTGGGCCGGGCCGCGATCGGCGACCCCGGCCAGGAGGGCCCACGGCGCGCGCCGCCGACCACCTCGGAGTGTGCTGCCCCGCGGCCGGCGCGGGCCCTCAGGGCGTCGAGGTGCCGCTTCGCTCCGGCGCTTGCGCCGGGGGCTCGCCGAGAATGACGCGGCAGACCGCCTCGAGGTGCTCGCGTAGCTGCTGCTCCCGCCCTCGGCCCTCC
>JALSIO010000790.1 GCA_026989995.1 Myxococcales bacterium | reverse complement strand
CCAGGCGCCGATCTCGCTCGTCGCCGAGTGGTGCCTGATCTTCGGCCATCTCGGGCTGCCCCGGCTCGGCGTCTCCGGGGTCGCGCTCGGCCTCGCGGTGGGGCAGGCGGTGGCCCTCGGGCTCGGTCTCCGGGTGCTGTTCCGGGGGAGCAGTCGGGTCCACCTGCGGCTGCGCCACCTGCGGCCCGACCCCGAGGTGCTGCGCCGGATCGCGGCACTCGCCTGGCCGCCCGCGCTCCAGATGCTCGGCGGCTTTCTGGTGACGGTGGCCTTCCTGCGTCTGGCCGGAGGGCTCGGCGCCACGGCGCAGGCGGCCTACTCCATCGGGCTCCGCCTCGGCATGATCGGGCCCCAGCTCGCCTTTCCGCTGGCGGGCGCCTGCGCGACCCTCGTCGGCCAGGCGCTCGGATCCGGCAGCCGCAGGCGTGCGTGGCGCGCCTTCGCGGTGGGGCTCGCGGCCCACGCGGGCGTGCTCTGGAGCGTGGGAGGCGTGTTCGCCGTCTTCCGGGAACCCATCGTGGCCGCCTTTGCCGACGACCCCGAGGTGATCCGGATCGGCGGGGAGCTCCTGCTCTACCAGGCGGGGATCTTCGGGTTCTGGGGGATCTTCTTCGTGGTCTTCCGCTGCCTGCAGGCGGCCGGCGACGTGCTCGTGCCGATGGCGGCGAGCCTCGGGACCTCGATCCTCGTGACCCTGCCCCTCGGCCATGCGCTCGCCATCGGCCGGGGGCTCGGCCCCACGGGCCTGTTCGTGGCGAGCCTGGTGGGCGCCGGTGTCGTCACCGCCGCCACCGCGCTGTGGTTCGCGACCGGCCGCTGGACGCGGCGCGCGCCGCGGCCGCTTCACGGGGGCGCGAAAGGGGACCCGCCGGGCTAGAGGTCGCGCGCGAGCCGGACCCCACTCCACTGCCAGCGCTGGTGGGGGTAGAAGAAGTTCCGGTAGGTGGGCCGGATCGCCTCGTGCGGGGTCGCGCAGGAGCCGCCCCGCAGCACCCGCTGGTTGCACATGAACTTGCCGTTGTACTCGCCGAGCGCGCCGGGCGGAGGACGGTAGCCCGGGTAGGCCTCGTAGGAGCTCGCCGTCCACTCCCAGACGTCCCCGAAGAGCTGGCTGGGCTCCCGGCCGCCCGGCGCCGCGGCCCGCGGCTCGAGCGACCCGCGCCCGAGCAGGTTGCCCTCCACCGGTACGGACGCCGCGGCCACCTCCCACTCGGCCTCGGTGGGGAGCCTGGCGCCCGCGAAGCGGGCGTAGGCATCGGCTTCGTAGTACGACAGGTGGGCCACCGGTGCGCTCGGGTCGAAGGGGCGGAGGCCGCCGAGCGTGAAGACCCGGGGCTCCTCCTCGCCCTCCCGCCAGCTCCAGTAGAGGGGAGACCGGATCCCGCGCTCCCGGACGAAGGCGAAGCCGTCCGAGAGCCAGAGCTCCGGCCGCCGGTAGCCGTCCTCACGCACGAACTCGAGGTACTCGCCGCAGCTCACGGGACGGGACGCGAGGGCGAAGTCGCGCAGCCACACCCGGTGGCGCGGGCTCTCGTTGTCGAAGGCGAACCCCGGGCCGTCGTGCCCGATCTCGGCGGGACCGCCGGCGAAGCCGATGAAGCGCACCGGCGCGACCGGCTTCGCCCCGGGCGCCTCGAGGTCGCAGTACGCGGGGTGGAGGGGGTTTTTCGAGAGCAGGTGCTTGAGATCCGTCAGCATCAGCTCCTGGTGCTGCATCTCGTGGTGCAGTCCGATCTCGACCACGCGTGCCGCGGCCGTGGGGAGGCCTGCGCCGAGCTCGGTCTCGACCGCTTCGTCCACCCGGCGGCGGTAGTCGAGCACCTCCTCCAGCGACGGACGGGAGAGCAGGCCCCGCTGCGGGCGGGGGTACTGCGGCCCCACCGTCTCGTAGTAGGAGTTGAAGAGCACCCGCCACGCGGGCGGGGCGATCTGCCGCCGGCCGCCGAGCGGTTCGAGCACGAAGGTCTCGAAGAACCACGTCGTGTGGGCGAGGTGCCACTTCACCGGACTCGCGTCCGGCATGGACTGAAGCGTACAGTCCTCGGGCGAGAGCGGCGCCGCGAGGGCCAGGCTGCGCTCGCGGACCTCCCGGAAGGCCCGGCGCAGCGGGCGGTATGAAGCCGCGGATCGACTCGGGCGCGGGGCGGGGCCGGGCTCGGTGGACGGCCCGGCGGTGGGCTCGGACAAGCGGGGAATCCTCCGCGGCCCACCCTAGCCCGATCCGGGCGTCGCGCTCCACCCCGCGGGCGGGGCCGGGGAGGCCCCGCAGGACGGCGCGTGGCCCGTCCCCGCCCGACACGTGGCGTCCGTCCCCGCCGGCAGGTGGGGCTGCGGAGCCGGAACCGCCCGGTCCGGGCCGCACAGTCCCGTGGCCGCGGCGGCGACTGCCACCGTCGCCGCGCCGACGACGGCGTCGACCAGCCAGCCGCGGAGCCGGGGTGCCACGTGCGCCTCCGTGCCCCCGGCCGGGGGGTGGCCGGCCGGGGCCCCCGAACCGGGAAGTGGACGGGGAGAGGAGTCCCGATGCTACGCGCGGGAGGGGGGTGGCGAACCCGCCGGCTGGCCTAGGCCGCCCGGCCAGTGCCGGCCGGGACGGGACTCAGCGGGTCCGGAAGCGGCCGAGGTCCACGACGAGCTCGCCCCGCTGCTGGAGCTCGGCCTGGCGGGCGGCGAGCCAGGTGTTCTGGACCTGCCGGCGCTTGTTCGCGAGCAGCTCCTCGCGCCGGGCCTCGACCTGGTCGGCGATCTCCTCCGGCGTGGGCTCGGTGCGCTCGAGGAGCTGGATCAGCACCCGCTTCCCGCCCACCCGGAAGACCCGGTCCGGCGTGGGGGCCTCGGGTCGGAGGGTGAATGCGGTCCGGAGCACCTCGGGGGCCGCTCCGAGGCCCGGGATGAAGCCGTCCACCCGCCGGGTGAGGGGGTCGGGGCGCTCGAGGGTGAGCTTCTCCATCCGGGCCACGGCCTCGAGGCTCTCGCCCCGGCGGATGTCGCCGAGAAGGCGCTCGACGAGGGCGTCCACCTCGGCCTCGCGGCGTTCGCGGGCGAGAAGCTCGCGGGCGAGCTCGAGGCGGGCCTCCTCGAAGGGGATCTTCCGCGCGTCCCGCTTCTCCTCGACGCGGATCAGGTGGAAGCCGAAGGGGGTGCGGACCGGTTCCGAGAGCACGCCCGGCTCGAGCGAGAAGGCGGCCTCTTCGAAGGCCGAGACCATCTGGCCGCGCCCGAAGAAGCCGAGATCGCCGCCCTTCCCCCGGGTTCCGAGGTCGTCGGAGGCCTCCGCCGCGACCTCCGCGAAGTCGGCTCCGTCCTGGATCCGCTGGCGAAGGCCGAGGATCTTCTTTCGCACCTCCTCCACCGCCGCGGCGTCGGCGTTCTCGGGGACCGAGAGCAGGATGTGCCGGGCGCGGACCTCCGGCGGCCGGTCGAAGCGGTCCCGGTGCTCTTCGTAGAGCGCGCGGAGGCGCTCCTCGTTGGCCTCGGCGAAGGCAAGCGCCTCCTCCTCGCCCACGGTGCCCGGGTCGGCGCCCTCCGAGGGGTCGAGGGCGACGAAGGCGATGCGCACGGATTCGCGCTGGAGGCGGAGCGCCGCCTCGGCCTCCTCCCGGGAGACGTCGGCTGCCTCCCCGATGAGGGCGAGCGCCTTGCGCGCGAGCAGCTCCCGCTCGAGGGCCTGCACCAGGCGCCGCTCGGTGCCGAATTCGTACTCCGCGTACTCCCGGAAGGCCTTGGGGTCGAAACGATCCTCCGCGTTGCGGTACAGGCGCCGGATGGTGTCGCGCAGTTCCGCCCGGCTCACGGCGAGGCCGAGGCGGCGGGCCTCCTCCGCGAGGATGCCCTGCTGGATGAGGGCGTTCTGCGCCGCGAGGTCGAGCTGCTCGGCGGCCTTGGCCGGATCGAAGGCCTCGCCGAGGACCTCTTGGTAGTAGCGCTCCTGGCTCGCGCGGGTGCGCAGGAAGTCGTCGACCCCGAAGCGGATCTCCCCCACCACCACGACGGAATCGCCGGTGGCGCTGGGCTGGATGGGCCCACCCACGCCGAAGAAGAAGACGAAGGCGCCTCCCACCAGCAGGATGACGGCGGCCATGATGTAGCGCTGGCCGCGGCGGAGGATGCGGAGCATCGAACCTCCCTCGGGCGCCCGGCGACCGGGCCGGAACCGGCCGAGCGTACGAGCCGGGACAGGGGGGAGCAAGCCCCGGAGGCCCACGACCTCCGCGCCGATGGGGCCGTTTGCGGCCCGGTTGCCGCCACTTCGCGGTTGAACGCTCCCCCTCGGGCTGTTACGCTGCGGACGACGGCCGCCGGCGCCTCAAATCTCCGAGAATCCGGGGGGTTGCGGCAGGTTTTCACGGTCTCCGGCGCGGCGGCCGCGCGGAGATCGGGTCGAATCTCGCGCCGGCGCGCCGGCCATCGGGGCGCTTGGCGCGCGGACGGGCGGCGCCGATCCCGCAGGAGACGCGATGCTGCTCGACCCCATCCTCGGGTGGTTCTCCAACGACCTCGCCATCGATCTCGGCACCGCCAACACCCTCGTCTACGCGCGCGGCGAGGGGATCGTGGTCTCCGAGCCGAGCGTGGTGGCGGTGGTCAAGGACGGTCGCGGGCCCGACAAGGTCCGGGCGGTGGGGCGTGACGCCAAGGAGATGCTCGGGCGCACCCCCGGGAACATCGTGGCCATCCGGCCGATGAAGGAGGGGGTGATCGCCGACTTCGAGATCACCGAGGCGATGCTCCGCTACTTCATCGCCCGGGTGCACAACCGGTCGACCCTGGTCCGCCCCCGCATCGTGGTGGCCGTGCCCTCGGGCATCACCGAGGTCGAGAAGCGCGCCGTGCGGGAGTCGGCGATGTCGGCGGGAGCACGCGAGGTGTACCTGATCGAGGAGCCCATGGCGGCTGCCATCGGGGCGGGCCTGCCGGTCACCGAACCCTCCGGCAACATGATCGTGGACATCGGCGGGGGCACCACCGAGGTGGCGGTGATCTCGCTTTCGGGGATCGTCTACTCCAACTCGACCCGCGTGGGCGGCGACAAGATGGACGAGGCGATCATCCAGTACGTCCGGAAGAAGTACAACCTGCTCATCGGCGAGCGCACGGCCGAGGTCATCAAGACCCGCATCGGCACCGCCTACCCGACCCCGGAGATCGACGTGATCGAGGTCAAGGGTCGGGATCTCGTCCACGGCGTCCCCAAGACCCTCGAGATCAAGTCGGACGAGGTGATGGAGGCCCTCGCCGAGCCCGTGAACACGGTGGTCGAGAGCGTGAAGATCGCCCTCGAGCGGACCCCGCCGGAGCTCTCCGCAGACATCGTGGACAAGGGGATCGTCATGGTCGGGGGCGGGGCGCTGCTCCGGAACCTCGACATCCTGCTCCGGGAGGCAACCGGTCTCCCGGTGATGCTGGCCGAGGATCCGCTCACCGCGGTGGCCCTCGGCACCGGGCGCTGTCTCGACGAGCTCAAACTTCTCCGCGAAGTGACGATCCGTTCCTAGGACCCCCTCGGGAGCCGGATCATGGGCGACCTGGCCAGACGACTGCGGGCCGTGCTGCTCTTCGCCGGCCTGGCCGCCGCCGCCCTCGTCCTGATGGTCGGCGACCGCCGTGCCCTCGCGGGGGGCGGTCGGGACCTGCCCTGGTGGTCCGGCCTCCTGCTCGACCTGACCATTCCCGTCCGGGAGCTGGTGGCAGCCCCGGTGGACCTGGTGCGCGGAGCCGTGCGCCACTACGTCGCGCTCCTCGACGTCCGGGAGGAGAACGAGGCGCTCCGCCGGCAGATCGCGATGCTCCAGGAGGAGAACGTGCAGCTCCGCGAGGCGCTCGTCGCCGGCGGACAGATCCGGAGCATCCTCGAGATGCGGGACCAGTTCGACATCCCCATGCAGCCCGCGCAGGTGGCCGGGCAGGATGTCTCACCCTGGTTCCACTCGATCCTCCTCGACCGGGGCCGGCACCACGGGCTCCGGTCGGGCATGCCGGTGATCGACGAGCACGGCGTGGTGGGCCTGCTCACGGCCACCACGCCCCGCGCAAGCCGCGCCATGCTGCTGCTCGACCGGCAGAGTGTGGTCGATGGCATCGTGCAGCGGGCCGACAGCCGGGCCCGGGGCTTCGTGCGGGGCACCGGAGGGCCGCGCCTCCGCTTCGAACTCGCCATCCGGGAGGCCGACGTCCGCGTCGGGGACGAGGTGGTGACCTCCGGGCTCGGCGGGGTCTTTCCCAAGGGGCTGCGCATCGGAACGGTGGTGGAGGTGGAGGAGGGCGGTGCGAGCCTGGTGCGGACCGCCCGGATCGAACCCGCCGTCGACTTCGGGCGCCTGGAGCAGGTCCACGTGATGCTCTGGCGCAGCCCCACGCTCGAGCTTCTCCACGCGGCCGAGGAGGAGGCGCCGCCCGGTGCCTCGCCCCCGGGCTCGTGAGCCGGGCCGGGGCGCTTTTCGGGCTTTCGCTCGCGGGGCTGATGCTCCGGGGAGTGGTGGCGGAATACCTGCCGGCGGTGCTGGTGCCCGACCTCGGCCTCGTGATGGCGGTGGCAGCCGGCCTGCACCTGGGAAGCGTCGGGGCGATCCTGGTGAGCTTTGCGCTCGGTCTCGTGGGCGATCTTCTCTCGGGCTCGCTCCTCGGCCAGCAGGCGCTGGTGCTGATGACGCTGGCCGGCGTGACCTCCCTGGCCGACCGGCAGCTCCAGCTCAAGCGGAGCCTGCCGCTCGCCGTCTTCGCGGCGGTGGCCACCGTGGCGGCCGGCGCGCTGCTCGTGGCCTCGACCTCGCTCTACGAGGGGCGCCTCGTCCCCGACGCCGGACTCGCGGTGGGACTGCTGCTGCACGCCGCGGTCAACGCGGTGGTGGCGCCGCCGCTCGCGGCGGCCGTGGGCCGCGTGCTCCCGGAGCCCGCGGTCCGTTCGGGCCGTGCGCCGGGGTTCTTCGGCGAGGGGCTCGGCCGATGAGGGGCGTGGTGCCGCAACGGCCCGGCCGGGGGGCTCGCGCCCCGGGGCCGACGCGGGGGAGGGGCCCGTGGAGCCGGTGATGCCCGGGCTCCGGGGGAGCTCCGAATCGCCGCTCGGCGGGCGGCTCCCGCTTCTCGCGGTGCTGATCGCCGCCGTCTTCGGCGTGTTCTTCCTGCGGCTCTTCCAGCTCCAGGTGATCCGCGGCGAGCGCTATGCGGAGATCTCCCGCAACAACGCGGTCCGACTGCAGCGGCTCGAGCCGCCCCGGGGCGAGATCCGCGACCGGAACGGGCACCTGCTCGCGGGGGTGCGTCCGGCCTTCGATGTCGCCGTGATTCCGCGGGAGCTCCGGGAGGGGACGCCGGTCATCGATGCGCTCGCGGGGCTGCTCGGCACCGATCGGGGCCGGATCGCCGAGCGCATCGGGAGGCCCCGGGGGCGCCGCCGCTTCCAGCCGGCCCTGATCGCGGCGGATCTCCCCCCGGACCGGGCGGCGCGGGTCGAGGCGCACCGCTATGCGCTCCCGGGCGTGGTGACCTCGCTCCGACCGCTCCGGCGCTACCCGGAAGGCGAGCTCGTGGCCCATCTCATCGGCCACACCGGGGAGATCACCGCGCGCCAGCTCGAATCCGGCCGGTTCACCGGCTACCGGCCCGGCGAGAGCGTCGGCCAGACCGGGATGGAGGCGGTGCTCGAACCCTGGTTGCGCGGGCAGGCGGGCGGGCGCAACGTGGTCGTCGACGCCCACGGCCGGGAGGTCGCCGTCGAGAACGAGGTTCTCCCGCGCAGCGGCCACACCGCGGTGCTGGCCATCGATCTCGATCTGCAGCGGGCCGCCTTCGAGGCCTTCGAGTCGGAGGAACCCGGTGGCGAGCGGAAGACCGGTGCCATCGTCGCCCTCGACCCCAGAAACGGCGACGTCCTCGCCATGGTCTCCTCGCCGAGCTTCGATCCGAACCTCTTCGTGGACGGGATCGGCGAGGCGGACTGGAGGCGGCTGCGGGACGACGAGCTCCGCCCCCTGCAGAACCGGGCCATCTCGGGACAATACGCGCCGGGCTCGACCTTCAAGCCCTTCGTCGCGGCCGCGGCCCTCGAGGAGGGCACGGTCGGCCCCGGCGAGCGCATCTTCTGTCCGGGCCACTTCACCCTCGGCAGCCGCACCTACCGCTGCTGGCGCCGCTCCGGGCACGGCGAGGTGGGTCTCGAGGAGGCGCTTCGGAGCTCCTGTGACGTCTACTTCTACCAGGTGGGCGTCCGGCTCGGTGTCGACCGGATCGCCTACTTCGCCCGCGCCTTCGGGCTCGGCAGGCCGACCGGGATCGCGCTTCGCGAGGAGAAGGCGGGCCTCGTGCCCACCACCGCCTGGAAGGAGCGCCGGACCGGGGAGCCCT
>JALSIO010000789.1 GCA_026989995.1 Myxococcales bacterium | reverse complement strand
CGGCCCGGGGAGGCCCCCGTGTCCTAGACGGCGGTCCAGCCCCCGTCGACGGCGAGAACCTGGCCGGTGACGTAGCTGCTCGCGTCGGAGGCCAGGAAGAGGAGCGGGCCGCCGAGCTCCTCGAGGCGGCCCGGACGGCCCATGGGGGTGTGACGCTCCACGAACCTCCGGCCCCGTTCCTCTGCCAGCATCTCCGCAGTGAGCTCGGTCTCGAAGAAGGCGGGCGCGAGCGCATTCACCCGGACGCCCCTCCGGGCCCACTCCACCCCCAGCTGGCGGGTGAGCTGCACCAGACCGCCCTTCGAGGCGCAGTAGGCCACCTGCGACATCCGGCCGCTGGCCACGAGCCCGAAGATGGACGCCACGTTGACGATGGCACCGCGGCCGCGCTCGAGCATGCCCCGCCCGAAGCGCTGGGAACAGAGGAAGGCCGCCTCGAGGTTCACGGCCTGCACCCGGCGGAAGACCTCGAGCGGTGTCTCCTCGGCCGGTGCGACGGGGCCGATGCCCGCGTTGTTCACCAGGATGTCGGCCGGGCCGAGCTCGGCCCGGGTGGCGGCGACCAGCCGATCGACGGCCTCCTCCCGGGTCACGTCGCAGGACGCGAAGGCGCAGCGCGCCCCCTCGCGGCGGAGGTCCCCGGCCAGGGCGCGAAGCCGGGACTCTCGCCGCGCCACCAGCATCACGGCGGCCCCCGCGCCGGCGAGCACGCGGGCGAAGTGGGCCCCGAGCCCGGAGGAGGCCCCGGTCACCACCGCGACGCGGCCCCCCAGGTCGAAGAGATCCCCGTCGGCCACCCGCCTCACCGCAGCTCGCGGTAGCGGCCGCGGTAGTAGAGCAGGGGCTCGCCCTCCCCGATCCGGGCCGCCTCCACGTGCCCGACGTAGATCAGGTGGTCGCCGGCCTCGTGGCGCGCGACCACCCGGCAGTCGAGGGCCACGAGCGCCCCCGGCAGGATGGGCGCGCCGGTGGCCCCCTCCTCCACCGGGAGATCCAGGAAGCGCTCCTCTTCGCGGGCCTTGTCGGCGAACAGCGCCGAGAGCTCCCCCTGCTCCCGGCCGAGCACATGGACCGCGAACACCCCCGAGCGGTCGATGACCGAACGCGTGTCCGAGGCCCGGTCCGCGCAGACGAGGACGAGGGGTGGATCGAGCGATACCGAGCTGAAGGCGGAAACCGTCATGCCCCGGACCTCCTCCCGGTGGCGCGAGGTCACGATGGTCACCCCGCTCGCCCACCGCGAGAGGGCCGCACGGAACTGCTCCTGCGAGACGGACACCGCCTTCTCCCCCGCGCAGCCCGCCCGGCCGCGCGCCGCGCGGGAGCCTACCACGGCTCCCGCTGGCGGTCGCCGGAGGCGGGCGCCACGCGAACCAGCACGAGATCGCGCACGTTGGTCCGCGTGGGCCCCGTGACCACCAGCGCATCCACGGCGGCCAGCAGAGGGTGGCTGTCGTTGGCCTCGAGGGCCCGCTCCGGGTGCAGGCCGAGCGCGCGAGCGCGGGGCACCGTCGTGCCGTCCACCCAGGCGCCCGCCGCCGGTGTGGGGCCGTCGATCCCGTCCGTCCCCGCCGCGAGGAGCTCCACCCCCTCCCGATCGGCCAGACGAAGCGCTGCAGCGAGGGCGAGTTCCTGGTTTCGCCCGCCGGTCCCCGGCCCCCGGACGGTGACCGTGGTCTCGCCACCCGCCGTGAGCAGCCGGGGCGCCGGCCCGCGACGCACGGCGAGGCCGAGCCCGGCGAGCCGTTCGCCGACCGCCCGCGCCTCCCCGCGCAGCTCCCCGGTGAGCCGAAGCACCTCGAGGCCCGCCTCCCGCGCCGCTCCCTCGGCGGCGGCGAGCGCATCCCCGACCCCGGCCAGCACCCGGGCCGACAGCCGCGCGAAGCACGGGTCGCCCGGGCCCGGCGTCTCCTCCCGCTCCCCGCGCACGCCGGCCTCGAGCGCTTCGAGCACCGCGGGGCCGACCTCCGATTCCACCCCCGCCCCCCGGATCACCGCGAGTGCGTCGGCGAAGGTGCTCGAGTCGGGGTGGAAGGGGCCCGAGGCCAGCAGGTCGAGCCGGTCGCCCGGCACGTCGGAGAGCGCGAGCAGGTGGATCGGAGCACCCGCGGCGGCGCGGGCGAGGCGCCCCCCGGCCGCGGCGCAGAGGTGCTTGCGCACGGTGTTGAGTCCCTCGATGTCGACCCCGGCGCCGTACAGCGCCCGCGTGGTCCGGACCACGTCCTCGAGGGTGAGGCCGGCGACCGGCGCCCCGAGCAGGGCCGAAGCCCCCCCGGAAAGCAGCACGAGCAGGCTCTCCCCGGCTTCGAGCCCCTGGAGGAGCGCGCGCGCCTCGTCGGCCGCCGCCTCGCTGCGGGCGTCGGGAATGGGATGACCGGCAAGGCGCACCGGAAGCCCGGGAACCGGAAGCTCGCACCCCGGCGCCGTCACCACGAGGCCGCGCCGCAGGAGCGGGCCGAGCCGCGCCCGCGCCGCGCGGGCCATGGGGGCGGCCGCCTTGCCGGCGGCGAGGAGCACGATGCGGGATCCGGCCGGGCACCCGCCGATGCGGGCGCCCTCCGGCGTCCGCTTCACGGCCCCCCGGACCCTCCGTTCGGGATCCACCGCCCGGAGTGCGGCGCGGAAGAAGCCCCGGAGCTCGCGGCCGCCGGAGCTCAACGGCCGGAATTCTCGGACCGGCCTCCGCCCGGCGGCCGCAGGCGGATCTCGATGCGCCGGTTGGCCCGACGGCCCTCCGGTGTGCCGTTGTCCGCCACCGGCCGGAATTCCGCGAAGGAGACCGCCGCGAGGCGCTCGGGCGCCACGCCGAAACGCGCGAGCAGCTCCACCACCCGCGCCGCCCGCAGGCAGGCGAGATCCCAGTTGCTGTCGAGCTCGGCAGAGGTCCGCCCGAGCGGCGTGGCGTCGGTGTGACCCTGCACCTCGATCCGGTGGGTCCCACCCCGAAGCTGCTCGGCGACCCGGCGGATCACCGCGACGCCCTCGGGCCCGAGCACGGCTCGACCGGGCTCGAAGAGGAGCTCGCCCGGCAGGCTCACCTGCATGCCGTTCCGGAGCTTCTCGATGGCGATCCGCCCCTCCTGGATCTCCGCCTGCAGGTCCTGCACGAGGGCGTCGTAGTCCCGGCGCAGGCGGGCGAGCTCCGCGAGCTCCCGCTCCCGGGCCGCGAGGGCCTCGGCCGTCTCCTCCCGTTCCCGGCGGAGCTTCTCGAGCTCGGAGGCGAGCGCCTGGCCCTGCTGCCGGAGCTCCTCGTTCTCCTCCGCGAGGCGCAGGCGCTCCGCGGCGAGGCTCTCGCCCTGGCCCTCGAGCACCCGGATCCGTTCCTCGCGCCGGGCGAGCTCGCGGGCGAGACGGTCCCGCTCCGCCACCACTGCGCGGTGCGCCCCCGCGCTCACGCAGGCGGTCGGAAGGGCGAGGGCGAGCGAGGCCAGCGCCCACACGCGGGCGCCCGGCCTCATCCGGAGCCGACCGTGCCCGGCGGCGCGAGAGCGTGCCCGAGGGCCTCGTCGATGGTGTCGACGTAGACGATCTCGAGGCCGTCGAGCAGGTGTGCCGGGATCTCCTCGACGTCCCGGCGGTTGCGCGCCGGGAGCAGCACCCGCCGGATCCCGGCACGGCGGGCCGCGAGCGCCTTCTCCTTGATGCCTCCCACCGGGAGCACGACGCCGCGGAGCGTCACCTCGCCGGTCATGGCCACATCCGGACGGGCCGGCCGACCGGTCAGGAGCGAGGCCAGGGAGGTGACCATGGCCAGGCCGGCCGAGGGCCCGTCCTTGGGCACGGCGCCGGCCGGCACGTGGAGGTGGATGTCCTCCTCGAGAAAGACCGCCGGATCGATTCCGTACTGCTCCGCGTGGGACCGCAGCCAGGACCTCGCCGCCTCCGCTGACTCGCGCATCACGTCGCCGAGCGAGCCCGTGAGCTTGAGCTGCCCGCGCCCCGGCATCCGCGTGGACTCGACGAAGAGGATGTCTCCTCCTGCCGGCGTCCAGGCGAGCCCCACGGCCACGCCCGGCTGCCCGGCGCGCTCGGCAAGCTCCGATTCGTAGCGGATGGGTCCGAGCAGCTCGGCGAGATCCTCCCCTCCCACCTTGACGGGGCCCGACACGCTGCCCTCGGCCACCCGCCGGGCGATCTTGCGGGCCACGGCGCCGATCACCCGCTCGAGATTTCGCACGCCCGCCTCGCGGGTGTAGAAGCGGATGAGGGCCCGCACGGTGTCGTCCGGAATCTCCACCTCGAGGCCGGCGATACCGTTTCGCTCGAGCTGCCGTGGAATCAGGTAGCGCCGGGCGATCTCGAGTTTCTCCTCCTCCGTGTAGCCCGGCAGCTCGATGACCTCCATCCGGTCCCGAAGCGCGGGCGGAACCGGATCGATGAGATTCGCCGTGGCGATGAACAGGACCTGCGAGAGATCGAAGGGCACCTCGAGGTAGTGGTCCGAGAAGGTTGCATTCTGCTCCGGGTCGAGCACCTCGAGCAGCGCCGAGGCCGGGTCGCCCCGGAAGTCGGTCCCGATCTTGTCGATCTCGTCGAGCAGGATCACGGGGTTCCGCGTGCCCACCCGCCGCAGGGTCTGGATGATGCGCCCCGGCATGGCGCCCACGTAGGTTCGCCGGTGGCCGCGGATCTCGGCCTCGTCGCGGACGCCGCCGAGGGAGATCCGGGCGAACTTCCGGCCGACCGCCCGGGCGATGGAGCGCCCCAGCGAGGTCTTGCCCGTCCCGGGAGGTCCGACGAAGCAGAGGATGGGCCCCTTGAGGTCGCGCTTGAGGGAGAGCACGGCGATGTATTCGACGATGCGGTCCTTGATCTTCTCGAGGTCGTAGTGGTCCTCGTCCAGGATCCGGCGTGCCTCGGCCGGGTCGAGGCGGTCCTCGGTGGTCACCGACCACGGCAGCTCGGTGAGCCATTCCAGGTAGGTGCGGATGACGCCGTGCTCGGCCGAGGCCGCCGGGGTCTGGGCCAGCCGGTCGAGCTCGCGGAGGGCCTGCTTCCGGGCCTCCTCGGGCATCCCGGATTCCTCGATGCGCTCGCGCAGGCGCTCGATCTCCTCCCCCTCGTCCTCGGCCTCGCCGAGCTCGCGGCGGATCGCCTCGAGCTGCTGCCGCAGGAGGTATTCGCGCTGGGACTTGCCGACCTCGTTCTGGACCTTCTCGCGGATCTCCGACTCGATGTGGAGGGCCTGCCGGGCGCGGGTGAGCTCGTCGAGCGCCCGCCGGAGGCGCTCCGCCACCCGGGTCTCCTCGAGGAAGGCCTGCCGGGCCTCGAGGTCGAGGTCGAGATTCGAGGCCACGAGGTCCGCCAGGCGACCCGGGTCGTCGATGTTGGCGGCGAGGAGCTGGAGCTCGTCCGACAACCGGGGACTCTCGCCCACCAGCGCCGTGAACTGATCGCGCACGTTGCGCATCAGGGCCTGGAGCTCGACCGACTCGGGGTCCGCCTCCTCGGAGAGCACCCGCACCCGGGCCCGGAGGAAGGGCTCGGCCTCCGTCCACGCCTCGATGGCGACCCGGGCGATCCCCTGCACCAGCAGCCGGTAGGAGTCGTCCGGGAACTTGAGCATCTTCACCACGCGCATGAGCGTTCCGACGCGGTGGACCTGCTCCGGACCAGGGCTGCCCTCCACCTCACCGCGCACCGCCGTGCAGACCATCAGGCGCTCCGGCGTGGCGAGAACGGCGTCGATCAGGCGCTTGGAACGCGGACTCTGTACCAGGAGCGGCGAGAGCAGGTGGGGGAAGAGGACGGTGTTCTTGAGCGGAAGCACCGGGAGGCTCTCGGGGAGTGCAAGCGGCAGCGGCCCGCTGTCCTCGCCGGTCTCGACGCGCACCTCGGTTTCCGGAGCCGGGTTCGCCAGGCCCTGCTCCACACCCTCGGGCTCGGCAGCGCGGAAGCCAGGTCGCATCCGGGAAGCGCCCATCACGAGCCTCCCTCATGGACGCGCGCCACCGGGATCCTCCGGGGTCCCGAGCGCCGTTTCGGGAGGGTCACGGTGAGAAAGCCGTCCGAAAGGTGGGCCACGACGCCATCGCGCTCGAAGGGAACGCCCACCCGGATCACCCGCTCGAAGGGGCCGAAGGGGATCTCCATCTGGTGGTGACGCACGACCGCATCCTCGGCGGGCGGCATCCTCTCGCCGTGGATCCGGAGCTCCTCGCCCTGAACCGTCACGCGCAGCCGCTCCCGGCTCACCCCGGCGATCTCCATCCGGATCCGGATCGCGCCTTCCGTCTCCCACACGTCGAGGGGCGGACGGAAGCGGTCGTCCCGGAGGCGCTCCGAGAGCGCGCCGAACAGCTCGGCGAAGGGATCTTCGCGTGTTCGTCCGGCCACGGCGCGGGCTAGTCGCCCTTCTCCTCGGTGTACTCGGCGTCGATGACGTCCTCGTCGCCGCCGGAGGAAGCCCCCCCGGCCGCGCCCTCCCCTCCGGCCGAGGTGCCGCCGGCCTTGGCCTGCTCCGCCTGGTAGAGCTTCTCCGCGAGCGAGTGCATCGCCTGCTCGACCTTCGGAATGGCCGCAGCGATGCGCGCGGGATCCTCGCTCTCGAGGTCCTGGCGGGCCTCGGAGATCACCCCCTCGATGCGGCTGCGCTCGGCGTCGTCGAGCTTGTCCGCGCTCTCCCGCAGGCTCTTCTCGGCGCTGTAGATCAGCGTATCGAGCTGGTTCCGCTTCTCGATGGCCTCGCGGCGCTTGCGGTCCTCCTCGGCGTGCGCCTCCGCGTCGCGGACCATGCGGTCGATCTCCTCCTTGGAAAGGCCTCCGGCCCCCTCGATCCGCACCGACTGCTCCTTGCCGGTGGCCTTGTCCTTGGCCGAGACCGAGAGGATGCCGTTGGCGTCGATGTCGAAGGTCACCTCGATCTGCGGCACACCGCGAGGCGCCGGCGGGATCCCGTCGAGGATGAAGCGCCCGATCTCCCGGTTGTCCGCCGCCATCTCCCGCTCGCCCTGGAGCACGCGGATCTCCACCTGGGACTGGTTGTCCGCCGCGGTGGAGAAGATCTGGCTCCGCCGGGTCGGGATGGTGGTGTTCCGCTCGATCAGCTTCGTCATCACCCCACCGAGGGTCTCGATGCCGAGCGACAGCGGCGTGACGTCGAGCAGGAGCACGTCCTTCACGTCGCCCGCGAGCACGCCGCCCTGGATGGCCGCGCCCATGGCGACCACCTCGTCGGGGTTCACGCTCTTGTTGGGCTCCTTGCCGAAGAGCTCCTGCACCTTTCGCTGGACCAGTGGAATCCGGGTGCTGCCGCCGACCAGGATCACCTCGTCGATCTGGTTCGCGGAGAGTCCGGCGTCGGCCAGGGCCTTCCGGCAGGGCTCGAGGGTCCGGTCGATGAGGTCCTCTACCAGCTGCTCGAACTTCGCCCGGGTGAGCTTGATGTTGAGGTGCTGGGGACCGGTCTGGTCCGCCGTGATGAACGGCAGGTTGATGTCCGTGGCCTGGGAGGACGAGAGCTCGATCTTCGCCTTCTCGGCGGCCTCGCGCAGCCGCTGCATGGCCATGGGATCGCCCGAGAGGTCGATGCCCTTGTCCTTCTTGAACTCCTCGATCAGGTACTGGATGACCCGCTGGTCGAGGTTGTCGCCGCCGAGGTGGGTGTCCCCGTTTGTGGCCTTCACCTCCACCACGTTCTCGCCCACCTCGAGGATGGAGATGTCGAAGGTCCCGCCGCCGAAGTCGTAGACGGCGATCTTCTCGTCCTTCTTCTTGTCGAGGCCGTAGGCGAGGGCCGCCGCCGTGGGCTCGTTGATGATCCGCTTGACCTCGAGCCCGGCGATGGTCCCCGCATCCTTCGTGGCCTGGCGCTGGGCGTCGTTGAAGTAGGCGGGAACGGTGATCACCGCGGCCGTGACCGGCCCGCCGAGGTAGTCCTCCGCCGCCTTCTTGAGCTTCCGCAGGATCATGGCCGAGATCTCGGGCGGCGTGTAGGTCTTGCCGTCGACCTCCACCACGGCCATGGCATCCTTTCCCTCGACGACCTTGTAGGGAACCTGGGAGATCTCCTCGGGAACCTCCGAGAGCCGCCGACCCATGAAGCGCTTGATCGAGTAGATGGTGCGCTTCGGGTTGGTGATGGCCTGCCGCTTGGCGACGGTGCCCACCAGGATCTCGCCGTCGTCCGTGAAGGCGACCACCGAGGGCGTGGTCCGGCTCCCCTCCTCGTTGGGGATCACCACCGGCTGTCCGCCCTCCATCACGGCCACCACCGAATTGGTGGTGCCGAGGTCGATCCCGATGATCTTGCCGCTCTTCGAAGCCGCCATGATTCTCCTCTCGAATCCGGTGCCCTGCGGGGCCCCCGGAGGAACCGCGGGTCGGCCGAAAACGTCGGCGCCCGTCCTTCCCTGTCAACTACCGCGGTATCCGCACCCGGGCACGCCCCGCGGGGCCAGGGCGCTCCCGAGG
>JALSIO010000788.1 GCA_026989995.1 Myxococcales bacterium | reverse complement strand
CGAGATGACGCGCGACATCGCGCAGCGCTTCAACCAGCACTACGGCGAGGTGCTCGTCCTCCCCGAGCCGTACATCCCGGAGGAGGTGGCGGTGGTGCCGGGGACGGACGGGCGGAAGATGAGCAAGTCCTACGGAAACGCGATCCCGCTCTTCGCGACCGGGAAGCGGCTGCGCAAGGCGGTCAACGCCATCGTGACCGACTCGACTCCGGTCGAGGCTCCGAAGGACGTTCGCGCGCCCCTCTTCCAGCTCTGGTCGCTCTTCGCCACGCCGGCGGAGCGGGAGGCCCTCTTCGAGCGG
This sequence comes from Myxococcales bacterium, assembly GCA_026989995.1. Taxonomy (GTDB): domain Bacteria; phylum Myxococcota_A; class UBA9160; order UBA9160; family JALSIO01; genus JALSIO01. The sequence goes on along the minus strand of JALSIO010000788.1, from coordinate 8,158 downwards.
GCCCGCACCGGGGGGCTCGGCTACGGCGAGGTGAAAAAGGACCTGATCGAGCGCATCGAGACCGCCTTCGCCCCCATGCGCGAGCGCCGGGAGCAGTACGCGGCCCACCCCGAGCGGGTGGAGGAGATCCTGGCCGAGGGCGCCCGGCGGGCCCGGGCCATCGCGGGGCCCGTCCTCGAGGAGGTGCGGCGGGCCGCCGGGCTCGGGCCCCCGCCCGCCTGATCCGGGCCGGCGCGGGCGCACGAACCCGGTGCCGCGACGGCGGACGGCGTGGAATCGGGCGTGACGCCGGCCGGGGCGGCGCTGCGGGGTGGCCCGCGGCCCCGGCGTCCGCGCCTGCGGGGGGGGTCCGCCTTCCGGCCGGTCGCGCGTCCGCTGCCGGCCATCTGCCTGGTGCCGGCCTTCTGCCACGGAGCCGCCGATGTGTTCTCGCTAGAACGAGGTGCTTTACCCTCAAGTTTTCGCCGCTGTGGCCGAAAAGGAACGCCGGACCTGGACCACGGAGGGTCAGGCCATGGCACGAGACCCGGATCTCTTCGGAGAAGCCGTCGATCTCTCGGAAGGGGCCCCCGACCTCTTCGACGAGACCGGCCGACCCGCGCCCGGTCTCGCCGGCGGCCACGACCGAGGGGCGGGTGGTGACCCGGATCTCCAGGCGGTGCTGAAGGAGAGCCTCCGGGACGACGGCGACCTCGACCGCGACCTCGAGAGCCTCTACGGCGCCACCGGCTGCACCCAGACCGTGAGTCTCCTCGAAGAGGAGTCCCGGCGGCCCGATCCGGGCCCCTGGCGGGCCGGCCGGGCCGTGCGGATCCGGAGGCTGCGGACGAAGGACCACCTCGGCAGCCGCATCGGCGACGTGGGGCGCGGGCGGCTGCTCGACGATCTCGCCGTGGGGCGCCCGGCGCGGCTCGCGGTCGACACCGGCCCGGCCCTGGTCACGAGCCCGCTCCGGCAGATCGCCCAGCTCTCGCCCCGCTGCATCCAGCTCCACACCGCCAACAGCGTCTACCAGCTCGAGCTGATCGGCTGAGCCGCGCTCCCCCGCACCACCGGCCCGTCCGGTCGGGCACGCGCCGGAGCGACCTCCGCCCGAACGGGCCCCGAAACGCGGCGCGGGGGCTGCCATCGGGCATCCCCCGCGCCGCCTTCGGAGCCGGAGCCCGAGCTCACGCCTTGCGGAACTCGAGCCCTTCGCCGGAGAGCCGGGCGTCCACCAGGACCTTCGAGCCCTCCGGGAACTCGCCCTCCAGGATCTTGAGGGCGAGCGGATCCTGGAGCATCCGCTGGATCACCCGCTTGAGCGGGCGCGCCCCGTAGTGCGGGTCGTAGCCCCGGTCCGCGAGGAGCTGCTTCGCCTCCTCGGTGACCTCGAGCTCGATGCGCTTTTCCGCGAGCAGCTTCCGCACCCGGTCGAGCTGGATGTCCACGATCCGGTGGATGTGCTCCTTCGAGAGCTGGTGGAAGATGATGATGTCGTCCACCCGGTTCAGGAACTCGGGCTTGAAGTGCGCCCGCAGCGCCTCCTGGACCCGGGCCTCCATCTCGGTGCGCTGCTCCTCGGTGAGGCTCACGATGTACTCGCTTCCGATGTTCGAGGTCATGATCAGGACCGCGTTCCGGAAGTCGACCGTGCGCCCCTGGCCGTCCGTGAGGCGGCCGTCGTCGAGGATCTGCAGCAGGATGTTGAAGACGTCCTGGTGCGCCTTTTCGATCTCGTCGAAGAGCACCACGCTGTACGGACGCCGCCGCACGGCCTCGGTGAGGTAGCCGCCCTCCTCGTAGCCGACGTAGCCCGGAGGCGCGCCGATGAGCCGGGCCACGGAGTGCTTCTCCATGAACTCGCTCATGTCGATGCGCACCATCGCGTGCTCGTCGTCGAAGAGGAACTCGGCGAGCGCCCGCGCCGTCTCCGTCTTGCCCACGCCGGTGGGGCCGAGGAAGATGAAGGAGCCGATCGGCCGGTTCGGGTCCTGCAGGCCGGCGCGCGCGCGGCGGACGGCGTTGGCCACGGCGCGAAGCGCCTCGTCCTGGCCGACCACCCGCTTGCGCAGCTCCTCCTCCATGTGGAGGAGCTTCTCCTGTTCGCTCTGGAGCATCTTGGAGACCGGGATGCCCGTCCACTTGGAGACGATCTCCGCGATCTCCTCCGGCGTCACCTCCTCCGAGATGAGCGGGCCCTCGGCCTGGAGCTCGTCGAGCTTCCGCTGGGCCTCCTCGAGATCCTTTTCGAGCTGCACGAGCTCGCCGTACTGGATCTCGGCCGCGCGCTCGAGGTTGCCCGCCCGCTGGGCACGCTGGAGCTCGGCCTGGAGCTCCTCGCGACGGGCCTTGAGCTCCCGGACCCGGGAGATGGCGGCCTTCTCGTTCTCCCAGCGGGTCTTGAGCCGGGAGATCTCCTCCTGGAGCTCCGCGAGCTCCCTTTCGACCTCCTCGAGCCGCCGCCGGCTGGCGTCGTCGGTTTCCTTCTTGAGGGCCTCCCGCTCGATCTCGAGCTGGGTCCGCTTGCGCTCGAGCTGATCGAGCTCCTCGGGCATGGAGTCGATCTGCACGCGCACCCGGGCCGCCGCCTCGTCGATGAGGTCGATGGCCTTGTCCGGGAGGAAGCGGTCGGTGATGTAGCGGTGGGAGAGGGTGGCCGCGGCCACGAGGGCGCCGTCCTGGATGCGCACGCCGTGGTGGACCTCGTAGCGCTCCTTGAGCCCGCGGAGGATCGAGATGGTGTCCTCCACCGAGGGCTCGCCCACGAAGACGGGCTGGAAGCGCCGCTCGAGGGCGGCGTCCTTCTCGACGTGCTTGCGGTACTCGTCGAGGGTGGTGGCGCCGATGCAGCGCAGCTCCCCCCGCGCGAGGGCGGGCTTGAGGAGGTTCGAGGCATCGGCGGCGCCCTCGGCGGCGCCCGCTCCCACGATGGTGTGGAGCTCGTCGATGAACAGGATGATCTGGCCCTCGGAGCCGGTGACCTCGCGGATCACCGCCTTGAGGCGATCCTCGAACTCGCCCCGGTACTTGGTTCCCGCGATGAGCGCGCCGAGGTCGAGGGCCACCACCCGGCGGTTCTGGAGCGGCTCGGGCACGTCGCCGGCGACGATGCGCTGGGCGAGGCCCTCCACGATCGCCGTCTTGCCCACACCCGGCTCGCCGATCAGCACGGGGTTGTTCTTGGTGCGGCGGGAGAGCACCTGGACCACCCGGCGGATCTCCTCGTCGCGGCCGATCACCGGGTCGAGCTTGCCCTGGCGGGCGAGCTCGGTGAGGTCCTTGCTGTACTTCTCGAGAGCCTGGTACTTGGATTCCGGGTCGGGGTCGGTGACACGGGCCCCGCCGCGGACCGATTCGATGGCCTTGAGAAGGGTTTCGCGGGTGATGCCGTGCCGCTTGAGCAGCTCGGCCGTGGGGTCGCGCTCCTCGGCGAGGATGGCGAGCAGCAGATGCTCGGTGGAGACGTATTCGTCCTTGAGCTCGCTCGCTTCCTTGAAGGCGCGCTCGAGGACGCGGGAGGCGCTCTCCGAGAGGCGCGGCTGGGCACCTCCCTGGACCTTCGGCATCCGGGAGAGGAGCTCCTCGAGCTCCTTGCCGATCTGGTCGACGCCCACCCCGAGCTTCTGCAGCACGGGGATGGTGCTGCCCTCCGGCTGGTCGAGCAGTGCCCGCAGGATGTGCGCGGGCTGGATCTGGGAATGGCCCCGCGAGCTGGCCTGGCTCTGGGCCTCGCCGACTGCTTCCTGGGCCTTGACGGTGAGCTTGTCGAATCGCATGGCGCCAACCTAGGCACCGGGGGGCGCCGCGCAAGGACCGCGCCGCCCCGGGAGGGTCCGCGAACCGCGGCGACGCCGGACGGTGGCGCCCGTCCCCCGGGGTGGAGGGCGGGTCGGCCCGCGGGCGCCTGCCGGTGGCGGGCGCGGGCGCGGTGCGGAGATCGCCCGCACCCCGGCAAGGAACCCCTGGATCCGGCTCGCCCGGCCTCGGCGCATGGGGCCGGCACCGCGCCCTGGCCGGCGCGCCCGCCTCAGTCCTCGGACTTCGGCCGCTTCAGGGTTCGGTAGAAGGCCGAGGGCCCGCGCTGGACGAGGAGCAGCACGCGCTCTCCAGCCTCTTCGAGCTTCTCCCGGAAGTCGGCAAGGCCCTCCACCGGCTCCTGGTCCACCTCCGCGATCACGTCGCCCCGGCGCAGCCCCGCGCGGTCCGCCGGGCTGCCGCGCTCGACGCCGGTGATCACCACGCCGTGCTCGACGTCCTCGAGGCCGAGCTCCTCGGCCACGTCCGGCGTGAGGTCCTGGACCCGGAGGCCGAAGGCCCGCTCGCCTCCGGGCCCCGGGGCCCCGCGCCCGGCGAGTTGCTGGGGCTCCTCGAGGCGCCCGATCTCCACCTGGAAGGTCTTGCGCTCGCCCTTTCGGATCACCTCCACCTCGACCATCCTGCCGGGCCGGGTGGCGGCCACCATCCGGGGCAGCTCCTTCATCTCGTGGACCGGGCGGCCGTCGAAGCCCACGATCACGTCGCCCCGCTTGAGGCCCGCCTTCGCAGCCGGCCCCTTCGGATCGACCTTCGAGACGAGCGCGCCTTCGTCGTCCTCGAGGCCGAGCTCCTCGGCGAGGTCGGGCGTGATCTCCTGGATGACGACGCCGAGCCAGCCGCGCGTGACGTAGCCGTGGACACGCAGCTGGGGGAGGATCTCCTTGGCCATGTCGATGGGCACGGCGAAGCCGATGGTGTTGGCCCTCGGGTTGATGGCCGTGTTGATGCCCACCACCTCGCCGCGCAGGTTGAGGAGCGGGCCGCCGGAGTTGCCCGGATTGATGGCGGCATCGGTCTGGATGAAATCGTCGTAGCTCCCCTGGCCGATGATCCGGTGCTTGGCGCTGACGATGCCGGCGGTCACGGTGTGCTCGAGGCCATAGGGGTTTCCGATGGCGAGCACCCAGTCGCCCGGGCGCACGCTCTCCGAGTCACCGAGGGGGAGCGTGGGCAGCGGCTTGTCCGGCTTCACGCGGATCAGCGCGATGTCGGTCTTGGGATCGCGGCCCACCACCTCGGCCTCCATCTCCTGCCCGTCGAGGAAGGCCACGTTGATCTCGTCCACGTCCTCGACCACGTGGTTGTTGGTGACGATGTAGCCGTCCTCGGAGATCACGAAGCCGCTTCCGAGGCTCGGGACCTGGAACTCGTGGGGCCGGAAGAACTCCTCGAAGGGCCCTCCGAAGAACTCCTCGAAGGGGTTCGGGATGGGAGCCCCACCGCGCTTGACGGTCTTCGAGGTCTGGATGTTCACGACCGCCGGCGAGGCCCGCTCGGCGAGGTCGGCGAAGCTCGGGGGGATGCCGGGCACGACCTCGCGTCCGGCGGGGGCCTCCTCCCAGAAGGGCTCGCCCGCGGCCGGCTCGTCGTCCCCCTCCGACGCCGCTTCCTTCTTGCCGCCGCCGAAGAGCTTGTCGAGGTCGATGGCCCGGGCACCGCGGTCGCGCCACTGCACGTCCACGTGGAGGACGCCCGAGGTGAGCAACAGGGCGAGGGCGGCCCCGCCGATCAGGACGGTGCTCAGGGTGCGTCGCATCTCGGTTCTCCTCAAGCGGGGCGTTCGGCGCCCCGGACGTTCAGACCAGCAGTACGCTCACGCGGTAGCGGCCCGCGCCGCGCTGCACGGTCAGCAGCGCGCGGCTTCGCCCCCGGAGGTCGAGGATGCTGCGCTCCAGGGCTTCGTCGTCCACGAGCGCGCGGCCATTCACCCGCAGCAGCAGGTCCCCGGGGCGGATCCCGATCTGGGCCGGCCCGCTCCCCGGCCGCACCTCGGTGATGCGGTAGCCACCCCGCGGCAGGGGCGCGAGGCGGACGCCGAGCAGGTCGTAGGCGAGCTCCGCCACCAGTCCGCGCGGAAGCGGCTCCGCCACCGCCGTGAGCTCGAGCTTCTCGCCCCGGCGGACGAGCTGCAGGCGGACATCCTGGCCGACGGTGACTCCCCGGAGGATCTCGTGGAAGCTCCGGGCCCGATCCACCGCGAGCCCGTCCACGTGGGTGAGCAGGTCCCCGCGGCGCACCCCGGACCGCGCGGCGGGGCTTTCGTCGTACACGCGGGTGACGATGGCCCCGCGCGCGCCGCGCGCGAGCCCGAGGGCCGCGCGGATCTCGGGGTCGAGGTCCTGGAGGGAGAGTCCGAGCCACACCGGGGCGACTTCGCCGTGCTCGATCAGCTCCCGCACCACCCGCATGGCCGCATCGATCGGAATGGCGAAGCCGATGCCCTGTGCGCCGCCGTAGATCGCCGTGTTGATCCCGATCAGCTCCCCCCGGGAATTGAGCAGCGGTCCCCCCGAGTTGCCCGGGTTGATGGCGGCATCGGTCTGCAGAAAACCGTGGTAGACCGTGTCGCCCGTCCGGATGGAGCGGTCGAGGGCGGAGATCACCCCGGTGGTCACCGTGTGGGAGAGCCCGAAGGGGTTGCCGATGGCGATCACCGGCTCGCCCACCATGAGGTCGTCCGACCGGGCCGGGGGCACCCAGGGGAGGGGGGCGTCCGTGAGGATCCGCAGCACCGCGATGTCGGTGTTGGGGTCGGCTCCGATGACCTCGGCGTCGTACTCGGCCCCGCTGCCGAGGGTCACGCGGACCCGCTCGGCACCGCGCACGACGTGCTCGTTGGTCAGCACGTGGCCCTCGCGGTCGATGATGACCCCCGAACCGATGCTCTGTGCCCGCTGGGGGCGCTGGGGAAAGAAGTCCCGGAAGAATCGCTCGAAGAGGGGATCGGGCGCGAAGCCGCCGAAGGGACTCGGTGCCGCCACCACCTGTTCGGAGACGATGTTGACCACCGCGGGGCCGACCTTCTCGACGGCCTCCACGGTCGGCGTCCGCCGCAGGAAGGGGTCGTCCGCCTGGGTCGGGGCGGCCGCGAGCAGGAGCGCCAGGACCGGGAGGGCCCACCGCAGCCGGAGCGCGGTTCCCCGACCCTGCCGCGCCCGCCCCCCCGCGCCGGAGGCGGGCGCGCGGAACGCGGCAGGCGGAGATCCCTCCTCCGGGGCACCGGTCTGCGGCATCATGGGGCGAAAGTACCGAGTCTGCCCGGTGCCAGCGAACCGCCCGGGCTCGGGTGCGCGGCCACCCACCCGGACCGGGCCCCGGCGCTGCGCGCCCTCGCCACGGCGGGCCCCATGCGGCCGCACACACGGAGGGGCGTCGCCCGATGCGGCTTTCGGTGGGTTCCGAAACCAGCCCTGCACCCGGTCTCCTGCATGAGCTCACGGCGCGCTTTCGCGAGCACTTCGGTCGTCCTCCCGAGCTCGCGGCCCGCGCCCCGGGCCGCGTGAACCTGATCGGCGAGCACACCGACTACAACGAGGGGCTCGTGCTCCCCGGTGCCATCGATCGCGACACCTGGCTGCTCGCCGCGCGTCGCGGGGACACCCGGTTCGAACTCCGCTCCCGCGAGCTTCCGGGGGCCTGCGCCTTCGACGCGCGGGAGATCGCGCCCGAGGGAGCCTGGGGCGACTACGCCCGGGGCGTGGTCCACGCCTTCCGCGAGGCGGGGCAGCCGACGCCCGGATTGGACGTCCTGTGCGCGAGCCGGGTTCCGGTGGGGGCGGGACTTTCCAGCTCGGCCGCCCTCGAAGTGGCCTTCGCCGCCCTGCTCGCCCGGGCGGCCGGCCTCGCGCTCCGGCCCCGGGAGCTCGCGGAGCTGGCCCACCGGGCGGAGACCCGTTTCGTGGGGGTCCGCTGCGGCCTGATGGACCAGCTCGCGAGCGCTCTCGGGCAGCCCGCGCGGGCCCTCCGCATCGACTGCCGCAGCCTCGAGGTCACCCCCATCCCCTTCCCGGCGCGGGAGGCGGAGCTTCTCGTGGTGGACTCGGGCGTGGCGCGGCGTCTGGCCGACGGGCGCTACAACCGGCGCCGGGAGGAGTGCGAGGAGGCGCTCCGCCTGGCGGTCGAGCGCGGGATCGCGCTGCGCTCGGCCCGCTCGCTGCGCGATCTCCCGCGGGAGGCCCTTGCGGCGGTGGAGCGGGCGCTTCCCGATCTGCTCGCGCGGCGGGTCCGCCACGTTCTCACCGAAAACGAGCGGGTGGATGCCCTCGCCCGGGCCCTCGAAGCGTGCGACCTCGAGAGCGCGGGCGCCGTGCTGCGGGACGGGATGCGGAGCCTGCGCGAGGACTTCGAGGTCAGCATCCCC
>JALSIO010000787.1 GCA_026989995.1 Myxococcales bacterium | reverse complement strand
GAACGAGTGGATCGAGCGCAACGAGGAGGCGCGCATCGAGTACCTCCCCTACGACCAGGCGATCGCCTCGGGCGCGGTGGCCCTCTTCGAGGAGAAGTACGGCGATCTGGTGCGGGTGATCTCCTTCGGGGATGTCTCGACCGAGCTCTGCGGCGGGACGCACGCCCGGTCCACCGGTGAGATCGGGGTGCTCAAGATCGTCTCCGAGGGAGGGATTGCCGCCGGTGTGCGCCGCATCGAGGCGCTGACCGGACTCGGCGCCCTCGAGTACATGCGCGAGCAGGAGCGCGCGCTGCGCCGGGTGGCCGAGCTCCTGCGCGCTCCGGTGGCAGAGGTGCCCCAGCGGATCGAGAAGCTGCTCGCGGAGAAGCGGGCCCTCGAAAAGGAGGTGGAGCAGCTCCGGGCCGAGCTCCGCGGCGCCGCGAGCGGAGACCTCCTGGGCCGGGTTCGCGAGGTGGGAGGCATCCGGGTGCTGGGGACCCGGGTCGAGGGCGTTTCCGCGAGGGACCTGCGGAGCATGGTGGACGAGCTCAAGGAGCGCCTCGGAAGCGGCATCGTCCTGCTCGCCTGTGAGCAGGACGGCCGGGTCTCCCTGGCCCTCGGCGTCACCCCGGACCTCGTCGACCGCTTCCGAGCGGGGGACCTCATTCGCGAGGTGGCGGCCGAGGTGGGCGGCAAGGGCGGAGGCCGGGCGGATTTCGCGCAGGCCGGGGGGCGCGATGCCGCCGGCCTCGACCGGGCCTTCGAGCGCCTCGTGGCGCGGGTCGGCGGGGGATAGACCGTGACGCGGCCCGGCTTCACCGCCGATCCCTTCCGGCCGCGCCGGCGCCCCACCCGGGTGGTCGAGGTGGGCGAGGTGGGGGTGGGCGGTCGCAATCCGATCCGCATCCAGTCGATGACGACCACCCCCACCCTCGACACCCGCGCCACCGCGGACCAGGTGGAGCGCCTCGTCCGTGCCGGCTGCGAGATCGTGCGCATCACCGCTCCTTCGCTGCGCGATGCGGAGAACCTCGGCGAGATCCGCCGGGAGCTCCGCCGCCGGGGGCTGCGGGTGCCCCTGGTGGCCGACATCCACTTCACGCCGCGGGCGGCGATGATCGCGGCCGAGCACGTGGAGAAGGTTCGCATCAATCCGGGGAACTACGCCGACAAGAAGCGCTTCGCCGTACGCGAGTACAGCGACGCCGAGTACCGCGAGGAGCTCGAACGCGTCGCCGAGCGCTTCCGTCCCCTGGTGCGCCGCCTGCGGGAGCTCGGACGGGCCCTGCGCATCGGAACCAACCACGGCTCGCTCTCCGACCGGATCCTGAACCGCTACGGCGACACGCCCGAGGGCATGGTGGAAAGCGCCCTCGAGTTCCTCGACGTGTGCGAGGACGAGGGCTACCGCGACGTGATCTTCAGCATGAAGGCCAGCAACCCGGTGGTCGCCGCACAGGCCTATCGGCTGCTGGCGCAGCGCCTTGCGGAGCGGAGCGGCGGAGCGCCGAGCTATCCCTTCCACCTCGGGGTCACCGAGGCCGGAGACGGAGAGGACGGCCGGATCAAGAGCGCCATCGGGATCGGGGCCCTGCTCGAGGACGGCATCGGAGACACCCTTCGGGTGTCGCTCACCGAGGATCCGGTCCGCGAGATCCCGGCGGCCCGCGCGCTCGCCGAACGCTACGAGGCCGCGTGGTCGGCCTCGGCCGGAGAGGGCTGGGGCGACCCGGGCGCGCCCTTCGTCTCGAGCCCGTACCGCCGCGCGCGCAGGCCGAGCCGGCGGCTCCCGGTGGCGGGGGTGGCCCTCGGCGGGGACGAGCCGGTGCGCGCGGAGCTCGACCTCGGGGCCGTTCCGGGCGACGTCGCCGCCGTGGCGGGTGCGCTCGCGGCTGCCTGCCGCCGCCTGCCCGCGGCCGGGGGGCCGGCGCTCGAGGGTCTAGTCGTGGAGGCCGAAACCGCGCGCGACCTCGGCGACGTCGTGCGGTTCCGCGAGGCGCTCGAAGGAGCCGGACTCCCGGTCCCGCTCGCGGTGGCCGTTCCGCCGGAGCTCGCCGAGGCGGCGGCGGCGGAAGCGGACCGCGTGGTGCTTCCCGCGCGCGGGGGCGGCGCCTTCGCCGGAGCCGAGCGCCTCGCCGCCGCGGCGAAGGCGGTGCACGCGGCGGGGCGCGTCCTCGAGTGGCGCCTCGACCCGGCCGACCCGGAGCTCCCCGCCGCCCTCGAGGGCGTGCTCTCGCTGGCCGGGGCCGATTCTGCGGCTGCGGTCCTCGTCTCCCTGCTGCCCGGCCGTGCCGTGCACGCGATTCGCTACGTCCGTGCGCGGCTCGACGCACTCGGGGCGGGCCATGTCCCGCTCGTGCTCGCCGCCACCGAGGCGGGCTGCCGGGAGGAGGAGGCGTGGCTGGCCCCGTCGGTCGAGCTCGGCGTGCCGCTCCTCGACGGGATCGGGGACGCCGTCCGGCTGGCGGGTTTCCGGGATCCCGGCCAGGCCCTCGATCGGCTCTACCGCATCCTCCAGGGAGCGCGCCAGCGGAGCATGCGCACGGAGTTCATCTCCTGTCCCTCCTGCGGCCGCACGCTTTTCGACCTCGAGACGACCACGGCGCGGATCAAGGCCCGCACCGGCCACCTGCCGGGCGTGAAGATCGCCGTCATGGGCTGCATCGTGAACGGACCGGGCGAGATGGCCGACGCCGACTTCGGCTACGTCGGCTCGGGCCCCGGCACCGTGAACCTCTACGTGGGCCGGACCCTGGTCGAACGCCACGTCCCCTCCGCCGAGGCCCCCGATCGGCTGGTGGCGCTGATCGAGCGGGAGGGGCGCTGGGTGGATCCGCCGGAGCCGGGAGACGGCTCGGAGCCGGGTGCCCCGGCGGCCTGACGAGGTCGGGCGGCGGGACGGCGCGCTCAGCGCGGGTCGGGGGGCGGGGCGGCGACCCCCGCAGAGCCGCCCCTGGTGTGCTCCTCGAGCGCCTTCCACACGGCGATCGCGTGGGTCCCCTCGAGCTGCGGGTGGTCGGGCCCGAGCACGGCCATCGCTCCCCGGAGCAGGAGAAGCGCGAGCACCGCTCCTTCCGCGAGGCCGAGAAGTCCCCCCCCGAGGCGGTCGGGGAGTCCCAGCCCCACCGCATGGAGCGCCCGGGACAGGAGCCTGCCGCCGAGGCGGATGGCGGCGAAGGTGGCGAGGGCGACCCCGAAGCCCCCGGCGAAGGTGGCCGCGATGGGGGGCAGAGCTCCTCCGGAGAGTTCCAGGAGCGCCCGCCCGGCCGGCTCGGCGAGGCGGAAGCCCGCCACCGCGGCTCCGGCCAGGGCGGCCAGGGAGAGCACCTCCCGGACCAGTCCGATGGCCAGTCCGCGCACGAGGGCGAGGGCCATGAGGGCCGCGAGGGCGAGGTCGACGAGGGCCACGGGTCTCCTTCCCGGCAGGGTACTCGATAGCATCCCGCGGATGGAGGCGGACGACGTCCTGATCGTCGGCGGCGGGCACAACGGGCTCGTCGCGGCGGCCTGCCTGGCGGGGGCGGGCCTTCGGGTGCGGGTGCTCGAGAGGAGGCCCCTCCTCGGCGGCGCCTGCGTCACCGAGGAACTGTGGCCGGGCTACCGGGTGTCGCGGGCCGCCTACGTGGCGGGTCTCCTGCGGCCGGTGGTGATCCGCGAGCTCGAGCTCGCCCGCTTCGGACTCGAGCTCCTGCCCCGGAAGCCCTCCTCGTTCACGCCGCTTCCCGACGGTCGATCGCTGCTGCTCGGGCCGGACCGGCGGGAGAGCTGCCGGGAGATCGCGCGCTTCTCGGCCCGCGATGCCGAGCGCTACCCCCGCTACGAGGCCCTCCTCGGGGGGATGGCCGAGGCGGTGGAGGCGCTGCTCGACGTGACGCCCCCACGCCTGCCGGTACCGCGGGCCCGCGATCTCCTTCCGCTGTACCGCGCCGCCCGGCGGGCCCTTGGCCTGGGCCGGGAGCTGCCCCGGGCCCTGGCGCTGCTGCTCGGCCCGGCGCGCCCCGTCCTCGAGGCCTTCTTCGAAAGTGAGCCCCTCCGCTCCACCCTCGCCACCGATGCGCTCATCGGCGCGTTCGCCGGTCCGGCCACGCCCGGAACCGGCTACGTCCTCTTCCACCACGTGATGGGCCAGACCGGCGGCAGCCGGGGCGTCTGGGCCTACGTCCGCGGGGGCATGGGCGCGCTGTCCGAGGCCATCGCGGCTTCGGCCCGCTCGCGCGGCGCCCGGATCGAGACCGGCGTCGAGGTGCGCCGGATCCGGGTGGAGGCCGGTGAGGCGCGCGGGGTCGTCCTCGCGGATGGCCGTGAGCTTCCGGCCCGGGTGGTGGTCTCGAGTGCCGACCCGAGGCGGACCTTTCTCGGTCTGGTTCCGGCGGGGGAACTGCCCGACGACTTCGTCGCCGAGATCCGGGCCCTCGACTTCCGCAGCCCCTGCCTGAAGATCAACCTCGCGCTCGACCGCTGCCCCGCGTTTCCGAGCCGCCCCGGTCCGGTCCCGGGCCCCCACCACCGCGGGACCATCCACCTGGGCGCGGCGGAGCTCGACGCGCTCGACGCCTCCTTCGCCGCAGCGCTCGCGGGCGACCTCCCGGAGCGTCCGATGGTGGAGCTCACGCTGCCCTCGGTGCTCGATCCGGGGCTCGCACCCCGCGGCCACCACGTGGCTTCGCTCTTCGTGCAGCACGTGCCGTGGGAGCCGAGGGAGGGGAGCTGGGACGCGCTCCGCGACCGGTTCGCCGACCACGTGCTCGCGCTGGTCGACGAGGTCGCGCCGGGGTTCTCGGAGAGCGTCGTGCACCGCGAGGTGCTCGCTCCCCCCGACCTCGAGCAGATCTTCGGCCTGAGCGGGGGGAACATCTTCCACGGCGCCATGACCCCGGATCGGCTCCTCTCCCTGCGCCCCGTCCCGGGATTCTCGGACTACCGCACTCCGCTGCGTGGCCTCTACCTGTGCGGGGCGGGAACCCACCCGGGCGGTGGCGTGATGGGTGCGTGTGGACGAAACGCCGCGCGGGAGATCCTCCGGGACCTCCGCGGTCGCACCCGTGGGAGGCGGGGCAACGCGGCACCCGGGGCGGACCGGCCGGGGGCCGGCTGAACCCCGCCCGGGCCGCATCCCCCATGCCGGCAGACGCCGTCGGTCGCGCCGCGCGGGCTTCGCCTAGTTGGCGGCGGGCACGAGGTCGGCGGCGCGGGCAGCGACATCCGAGCCCTCGTAGTTCTCGAGGATCACCTCGAAGATGCGGCTCGCCTCCTCCGGGCGATTCATGCGGCTGTAGCAGACCCCGAGCCGGTAGAGGGCCTCCGCGTCGAGCCCGAGGCCCGGGTACTCGTTCAGGACGTCCCGGTAGCGCTCGGCCGCGGCCTGGTACTCGCCGCGCTTCAGGTAGAAGTCGCCCACCACCATCACGGAGCGGGCCAGTCGCGCCCGCAGCTCGCGCCAGAGCTCCTCGCCTTCCGTCGCGTAGGGGGAGTTCGGGTGGTCTCCCACCAGGACCTCGAGGTACTTGAGCGCCTCCCGGGTCGCGGTCTGGTCGCGCTCCGGCGAGCGGGCCTGGCGGTAGTGGCAGAGTGCGGCCCGGTAGATCGCGTACGGCACCTGCTCGTGGCGGGGATGGAGCTCGGCGAAGTCGCGGTAGTAGGTGACTGCGGCCTCGTACTGCCCGTCGTCGAAGTAGGCATCGGCGATCTTGAGCTCGGCGAGCACCGCCTGATCGCTGTAGGGGTAGTTGTCGATGATCGCCTGGAAGGTGTCGACCGCGCGGGTCGTGTCCACCACGCGCCAGAAGAGGATGCGCCGCCCCTCGAGCTGTTCGAGGCCCTGCTGGTAGAGGACATCCGCCGTGGGGACCTCCTCGATGGTCAGCGGCGGCGTCGAGGAGCAGGCTCCGAGCACAGTCCCGATGGCCGCGAGCACCGCAATCCGGTGCATCGACGAGCTCGGGCGGGAGCGCAGCTCCCTTCGGTCCGTGCGGCAGGCCCTTCGTGCGATCGCTTCCGACATCCCCTCGCCCCCAACCCGGCGGAACCACGCGCCCGGGTCTTCCTGCCCGGACGATCGGACAAAACTATCGGAGGGCCCTTCCCACTGCCATCGGATCGGCGTTCCGGTCGTTCCACCGGAGCGGGCTCCCGGTCAGGGAGAGCACGGGGGTGCGGGTTCGCCCCCACGGCCGGGGGGGCGGGAGGACCGGCGACCGACGGGGGAATCCGGGCTAAGTTCACGGCGTTGGCGGCGCCGGGGCGCATCGCTTCCGGTGATCCGCCTACGAGGGAGGATCGCATGACCGATCGCCGCGACGACCTGCGATTCGACCGGCGGCTCCTCCACCGGCCCAACTGGATCAGCGAGGAGGAGCTCGAGGCCTACCTGGCGTCCCTGCCGGACGTCTCCGACAAGGCGGTGCGGGAGGAGCTTCCCGGCCCGCCCGGCGGGGGAGAGGCCGCGCCGTCGGAAGGCTCCTAGCGCTGCTTCGTAGGGATTCTACCTCGTGATCAAGCGTGTCTTCGGCGAGCGCCTCGACGGCTGGATCCGCCGCCTCTTTCCCTTCCTCTTCCGGCGGCGATTGAACCCCAACCTGCTGACGGTGCTCGGCACGCTCATCTCCCTGGGGTCGGCAGCCTGCTTTGCGAGGGGGCAGCTCGTCTGGGGCGGGATGGTCCTCCTGGTGGGCGGCTTCTTCGACCTCGTGGACGGTGTGGTCGCCCGGCACCAGGGGCGGACGACGGCCTTCGGCGGGTTCCTCGACTCCACGCTCGACCGGCTCGCCGACGTGGCGGTGCTCGTCGGACTCGTGATCCACTACCAGGCCGGCGGGGACGGCCTCCACGCGGTGGTGGCGGGCGCAGCCCTCGCGGGCAGCGTGCTGACCTCGTATGCCAAGGCGCGGGCGGACCTGGTCGTGGATTCGGTGAACGTGGGGCTCCTCGAGCGCGGGGAGCGCGTGGCGCTCATCGCCGCCGGGGCGCTGTTCGGATGGATGGAGCTCGCCCTCTGGCTCGTCGCGATCGGGAGCTGGATCACGGTGGGGCAGCGGATCCTGGTGGCCTATCGGGAGATGCAGCGCCTCGAGGGCCCGGGCGGCACCGGGGGACGCGGTGACGCATCGCTCGCGCGGGGGGAGGCCACCTGACGATGGGAGACGAACCGGGGCGTGAGCGGGGGCCGGGCTTCACCCTGGTCGACCCGCCGGAGGCGGCAGGAGAGGGTCCGGGCGGCTCGCAGGGCTCGCGCGAGGCACCGCCGGCACCCATCGACTTCTCCACCTTCGTCCTCTCCCTCGCCACGACGGCGCTCATCGAGCTCGGGCTCGCCCCCGATCCGCAGACCGGGAAGCCGCGGGAGCCGAACCGGGTGCTGGCCCGGCAGACCATCGACAGCCTCGCCATGCTCCGGGAGAAGACCCGGGGCAACCTCGACGAGGCGGAACAGAAGCTCCTCGATGGCCTGCTCACGGACCTCCGGCTCCGCTACGTGCAGTCCGGGGAGCGGTCGTCCGGGTGACCCCGAGCCGCGGGCGCCCCGCCGCGCCCGGGCGCCGCGCCCGCACCCGCGGCGGGGCGGATGAGCCACGGATGGGCCGCCGATGAGCCGGACAGGCGGTTCGGACCGGGTGCTGCGCGCCCACGCCCCGGCGAAGATCAACCTCGGCCTCCGGGTGACGGGCTACCGCGTGGCGGGCGAGCTCGCCGGCTACCACGAGCTCGAGAGCCTCTTCCTGCCCCTCGACCTCGCAGACGAGGTGGAGCTCCGGCTCTCGCCCGGGGGACCCTCCGCGGAGCTCGAGCTCGCGCCGGGCGCCCCCGCCACGGTGCCGGCGGGGACCGGGAACCTGGCCTGGCGCGCGGCGAGGGCCTTCCTGGAGACGAGCCGGGCCCGGTGCCGCATCCGGATCCGGCTCCGCAAGCGGATTCCCGCGCGCGCCGGGCTCGGCGGCGGGTCGAGTGACGCCGGCACCGTCCTCCGGCTGCTCGCCCGGGCCATGCCGGACGCCCTCCCCGGCGGCGCCCTCCGGGAGCTCGCCCTTTCGCTCGGGGCCGACGTCCCCTTCTTCCTGGATCCGCGGCCCGCGTTCGTCGCGGGGGTGGGCGAGCGGATCGAACCCCTCGCACGGTGGCCGGAGCTGCCGCTCGTGCTCGCGGCTCCCCGAGCCGGACTCGAGACCTCCCGCGTATTCGAGGTCTACCGCCGCTCCGGACGAGATGTCTCCCCCGTGGGAACCGTCCGAGAGGGCGTGGCACGCCTGCTGGCGCTGTGGCCGGCGGGCACGGGCACCGCGCCCGCCGGGGGGGGGCGCGCCGCTCCGGAGGAGGAGGCGGCGTGCCTGCGCTCGCTCGCGGCCAACGACCTCGAGGCGGCAGCCTGCGAGCTCTGCCCGGGCGTCCTCGCCCTGCGGGGAGCACTGGAGCGGTCCGGTGCGCTCGCGGTCGGGATGACCGGGAGCGGTCCGACGCTCTTCGGTATCTTCCGCTCCCCGACGGAGGCGCGGCTCGCAGCGGG